>CAYTBC010000080.1:0-19990 GCA_964435765.1 uncultured Desulfosarcina sp. | reverse complement strand
TCGAGGTCCATGCGGCTGACCCCCAGTTCTTTTTCCCGGTCGGCCGGCAGAGCTGAGAGCGGGTCGCAATAAATCCCGCGGGAGCCGAAGGCCTTGAATCTTGCGGCGGCTACCTGGCCGATGCGTCCCATGCCCACATAGCCCACCGTGCGACCGCACAGTTCAAAAGAATAGGGGCGCAGGCTGTTGATATGCCAGCGGCCCTGACGCAGCTCGCTGTCGGCAAAGGGCAGGCGCTTGCAGGCCGCCAGGGTCAGCAGCAGCGTGTGCTCGGCCACGCCGACGGATGTGCCGGCCGGCGTCAATGCCAGGGCGATGTTGTGCGCTTTTAAGGCGGCCGCATCCACCGTGTCCTGGTAGCCGACGCCCTGGTGGTGCAGAAGCTTTAATCTCGGAGCGGCTTTTACAAATTCACGGGTCATGGGTCGGGCGGCCACAATGACGACTTCACAATCCGCCAGTTTTTCTTTGCGCTCCTCGTCGGCGTCTTCCCTTAGGGTTACCAGTTCGAATCCCTCCGGGACCTCTTCACGAATGATATCGTAAACATTTTGCGGAGCATGGCTGAAATAAAAGACTTTATGAGGCGACATTCGATATTCGTTATTTGCTTTTTTATTAAAGTTTCGTTTTCGATCAGATCGGCCGTTGTTTTGGCCGGAGGCTGGGCTGACAGCTAAGACCCTAATCCAGGTAGTTCACGCCTTTGGCAGCATAGGCCTCCTTAAGCCAGTCCGGCACCGTCAGCCCGGCCTTTACGGCCGCCTCCATCTTTCTCTCCTTGGCCAGGACGGCCGTCAGCCCCTCGGCCGCAGCAGGTGCTGTCCGGCGCGCCACGATAACCACCCCGTCCTGATCGCCGACGACGATATCACCCGCGCTGACGCCCACACCCCCGATAACGATCGGCAGGCCTACCCGGCCCGGCCCGTTTTTCCACGGCGAGTTGGGACAAATGCCGCGTGCAAACACCGGAATACCGACGTTGTTTATGCCGGAAAGATCCCGTACGACGCCGTCGGTTACGATTGCGGCAACGCCGGCGTTTTTGGCCATGCCCACATAAAGATCACCGACCACGGAACTTTCCAGATGTCCACCGGTGGTGATGAGAATGATATCTCCCGGTCGGGCAATTTCCAGTGCGGCCCACGCTGCCAGATTATCCCGCGGTCCACTGTCGATGGTCAGGGCGGTTCCGCAAAATTGCGACGCCGCGCTCACCGGCTTGATCCGGTAATCCAATGCCCCGATCCGCCCCTGGGCGTCGCAAACATTGCCGGTGGGCAGGTTCATAAATTTTTCAACCAATTCCGGGGCCGTTCGTGTAAAATCGCGTTTAATAGTTAACGCCGTTTCTTTGGCGGCCATGTCGTCTCCTTTTGCTATCTTGAGAATTTGAAGTCGGTACATTAATCGCAGGATTCTTAAGCTCGATCCTCTGACGCAATGAAATCCATGTATTAAAGCGAACGCCTTTATATTTTGATATTGAGATCGAGATCATCGGGATGGACGAATCGGCTGGATATGCATTGGTCGCGAACGGATACGCCTGCTTTGTGAACCGAGGCAGGATCGCCGGACAGCAGGGGATGCCAGGCTTCCAACGGCCTGTTTTCAGCCAGGCGGCGGTAGGCGCAGCTGTCGGGCAGCCATTTGATCTGCCTGATATTGTCCTTTGTCAGGGCGATGCAATGCGGGTTGGCGGAATGGCGATTTTCATAAACCAGACATTCACAATTTTCGGTTTCCAAGAACTCACAGGCAACCCGAATGCAACTGATTTTACCGGTGTCGGCATCTTCCAGTTTCTGCAGACAACAAACGCCGCAATGATCACACAGGGATTCCCATTGCTCCGGCGTCATTTCCGCTAAAGACAATTTTTTATAAAATGGATCGTTTTTCACATTCCGACTTCCGAATTCACTATCATTCATCTGACACCTGAAACGGTTTGCCATCCACTCCCGGCATCCAGCACCCAGCATGCGAACCTTTTTAGCCTTCTGGCTTCCCGGCCTCCAAGCTTCCGAGCATAAGTCATCCAGTATCGAGTATCCAGCATCCAGTCATGGTTTGAAAACGGCATAGGTTCCGTCGGCCCATTGCGACAGGCCCATGGTATAATATTTCGAAAAGCGCCGGTCGGACGGCGCGCCGGCGATGTTGGTGTGCAGCTCCCGGGTTGCGAGATCACAAATCATCCGGAAGGTGGGGGCGAACGTTGAGGGATGCCCCATGGTTTTAAATTGCTGGTTCTGGGGAATGGTTGCCCGGCTGCCCGTCTGCTCGCACGGTCCGTAGTCAAATCCGAATATTTTCGGCAGCCGGCCGCCGAAAAAGATGTTCGGGATGTAAATTTTTTGAAGTTTGCCGTAGGGTATCGGCGGCTCTTTTAAACCCCGCTCGATGGCCGTGCGGTAAATATCTTCTCTTTTCCGGTCGGCAAACCAGATGGATTCCTCTTGCAGCAGTACCTGGTCAAAATTGCCGTGGAGCATGGCGAACATGTTCGTTTCGGAGATCATGTGTTCGACGATCTTCACCCCCATGCCGTTTTCACCGAAGACCAGTTTTAAAAGCTCCCGATAGACGCGTTCAAACAAGCAGGCCCCGGTGGAGGCGGCATCATAGCGGCGGTCCCAGTTTTTTAAAATCCGGCCGTTTCCGGTTGCCGGCAGCAGGGGTTCGATAATTTCCATAAAGGCCTGGGCCTGGCGTGAATACAGATCGTAATGCATCTTTTTCATGTCCTCCACGCACAGCGAATCCCTGCCCGCAAGCAATTCGGCGATGCGTTCGGCCCGGTAGGACGACATCGGCAGCGTCATGGGTTTGACCCGGCCCAAATGGTTCAGATCCTGGTTGGCGGTCACGATGAACCCTTGCGGCGGGTTTAAGGCGTGCGGGTACTGGTCGGCCGCCACCATTCCCTGCCAGGCCTGGGTGGGATCCCATCCGATCAAGGGCAACAGGCCCGAGTGGTTGGCGGACCGGCGGGGATAGCGTCCGCCCAACTGGTAGCCGATGTCGCCGTCGGCATCCGCCATCACCCAGTTGAAAGGGGCAAAGGGCGTGCCCGCAAAATATTGCATGGCTTCCGCCGTGGTTTCGGCATCGGGCACCTGGAGCAGATTGTTCATCGATTCGGCGGCGGCGCCTTGGCGGGCTGTCCAGGCGAAGTTTAAATAGTACCCATCTTCAACCGGTTCGCCTTCCAGAATGCCGCGGTCGTTTTCAAAAATCTTTAGAATCTGGGGCTCCTTTTTCCGGGGTCTGATGATCTCCTCTCTGACGGAAAACGGGAGCCAATCGTCGCCCCGGCGGTATTTCTGATCCTTGACTTCCTCAATAAAGTAGTCGATCATGTCCATGGTGCCGTAGGTTACCGCCCAGGCGAGCCTGGCCGAGCGCCCCAGCAATACCGACGGAACGCCGGGCAGAGTGGCGCCCATCATAAAAAAGTCCTTGCAGGTCATCACGGCGCTGTACCAGATGGAAGGCAGTTGGAGGGCCAGGTGGGGATCGCCGCAAAGGATGGCGCCTCCCGATGCCGTTTTTTGGGGCCCGACCGCCCAATTGTTGCTGGCCGCAAAGCCCGGCAGCCCGGCCAGCCATTTGAGGGATTCGGGTACGATGGATCCGACCAGTTTGACCTTTTTGATAATCGCGATCAGATTTGGGTCAATCTCTTCTTCGATGTACGGGAACAGCTCTTTTAATTTCAGCGGGTCGACATCGTTGCGGATCATTTGCAGGATGAATTTTTCCGTGTCCCCCTGGCTCTGGGACAATCCCAGAAAGCCGATCATCTTGGCCATTAGGATGACGTCTTCAACGGTCCAGCGTTCGGGCTGGAAGCCGATCAGCCTGAATTCAAACGGCCGGCCGCAATCTTCCAGCGCGTCATTGACGCCCCGGCAGTAGGATTTTATAATACTCCTGGCCGACCGCGACAACTGCTTGACTTCGTCGTCGGCATCGCCGTCCAGCCTGATCCAGCGCAAAAATTTATCCAGCGCAATCAGCTCGTCATCGGCTTTGATGAACTCCGAACCCTGCCCCCGGCCGATCATTTTCAACAGCCACATTTGCATCTGGCGGTCATGGGCATGCATGTACCCCAGCCCGTAGTGAAGATCGATCTTCTGCTCGGATTCAATGCGCGGGAATCCATTGCGCATGCGCATGATTTTAACCTTGCCGGCCGTGCCGCTCAGCGTCACTTCCCCGTCCTTAATCTTCATGAAAGTTTTCCAATCGTTCGTCCGGAATTTTCCTCATGCTTCCCTCATACCCGGCACTTTGCCACATTTCGGATAGAAAATACAAGAGCTTAATGGGGTTGCACCTTTAAAATCAAAGACGCTTTCCGGTTCGCGCGGTCCGGATTCCTCACCAAGGGGTCAGCCGATCACTTCCCCGTCCGGGAAGATGACCTCCCTGCCGGTTTGCCGGCGATATCTTGACATTAATGGGCGGGTTGCTATTCTAAACAAACAGAAACCTGAACGGAGTGCTTCAAATTTTTTGGGAGTCGTTTCATGGAAAAATCGGCGGAACACCGGCGGCTGCTTGAGTATCGGGAGCACAGGGCCAACTGGAAAAAATGGGGACCGTATCTCAGTGAGCGCTCCTGGGGCACCGTGCGTGAGGATTACAGTGAGGATGGGTCCGCCTGGGAGCATTTCCCCCATGATCACGCCCGCAGCAAGGCTTACCGCTGGGGTGAAGACGGTATCGCCGGCATCTGCGATCGCTTCCAATATCTGTGTTTTGCTCTGGCGCTGTGGAATGGCCGGGATCCGATTTTAAAAGAACGGATGTTCGGTCTGACGGGCGCCGAAGGCAATCATGGTGAAGACGCTAAAGAGGTATGGTTTTATCTGGACAGCACCCCTACCCACAGTTACATGAAGATGCTTTACAAATATCCCCAGGCCGAGTTTCCCTATACTAAATTAGTAAAAGAAAACGGCCGGCGCGGATTTCTTGACTTCGAATACGAGCTTTTGGATAGTGGCGTCTTTAATGAAAATCGATATTTCGATGTTTTCGTCGAATATGCCAAGGCCGGGCAGGATGACATATTGATTAAAATAGCGGTTGTCAATCGCGGGCCGGAACCTGCCGTTTGCCACGTGCTGCCCACCCTCTGGTTTCGCAATACGTGGAGCTGGGGCTATGCAGACGGCCCCATGGGCGATGTGGCGGGAAAGCCCCGGCTTAAGCAAATCGAAGGTGCGGCCGGTGCGGCCGCGGTAGAAGCGAATCATCCTGCGGCCGGCATCTATTACCTGTATGCGGAAAATGCACCGGAAATGATTTTTACCGAAAACGAGACCCACACCGCCCGCTTTTCAGAATCAGCCAACGGCCGACCGTATGTTAAAGATGCATTTCACCGCTGGCTGATCAACTCTGAATCGGAGGCCGTTAATCCGGCCCGGGAAGGCACCAAGACGGCGGCCCATTATGCCACCGAGATTGCCGCCGGTGCGACCCGGGTTCACCGTTTGCGTCTTTCAAATTCGACCCTTTTATCCCCGTTCGAAGAATTCGATGGGATTTTTGAAAAGCGTCGGGCGGAAGCGGATGAATTTTACCGGGCCATACAGAATTCTCAATTGAGCCCAGACGAGAAACGGGTGCAGCGCCAGGCCTGGGCCGGCATGCTCTGGACCAAGCAGTTTTTCTACTACAACATTGAACAATGGTTGGACGGTGATCCGGCCATGCCGTCGCCGCCGGCCGGCCGCCGCAACGGGCGCAACCATGATTGGGAACATCTTAACAATTTCGACATTATCTCAATGCCCGACAAGTGGGAGTATCCCTGGTACGCGGCTTGGGATCTGGCCTTTCACTGCATACCCCTTGCGCTGGTCGATGCCGATTTTGCCAAACGCCAACTGGATTTGATGGCGCGTGAATGGTACATGCACCCCAACGGGCAGCTGCCGGCCTATGAGTGGAAGTTTGATGATGTCAACCCCCCGGTGCATGGCTGGGCTGCCTGGCGCGTGTATCAGATTGATGCCAAACAAAAGGGCCGGGCCGACCGCCATTTTTTAGAAGGCATCTTTCACAAATTGCTGCTCAATTTTACCTGGTGGGTGAATAAAAAAGACACAGAAGGACGCAATGTATTCCAGGGCGGCTTTCTGGGCCTGGACAACATCAGTGTCTTCGACCGCAGCGCGCCGCTGCCTACGGGCGGGCACATCGACCAATCGGACGGCACGGCCTGGATGGGATTCTATTGCCTGGTGCTGCTCAAAATGTCTCTGGAACTGGCCCGGCAAGATCCCGTCTATCAGGATACGGCCAGCAAATTTTTCGAACACTTCCTGCGTATCGCCCGCGCCATGACCGGGGATTACCGGGGCGGCCTGAGTCTGTGGAGTGAAGATGACGGCTTTTTTTACGACGCACTGCATACACCCGATGGCCGGGTCATCCCCCTGAAAGTGCGGTCGCTGGTCGGCCTGATGCCATTGCTGGCCGTTGAAACGCTTGAACATGAACTGGTTGAAAGCCTGCCGGTATTTAAGCGCAGATTGAACTGGTTCTTTGAAAACCGTCTTTATCTGCGCGACGGCGGCAATGTCGCCTGTACGCGATCGCCGGGTGTACATTCACGGCGCCTGCTGTCGATCGTTAATCGGGATCGTCTGATAAAAGTCCTGCGGCCGATGCTGGATGAAAACGAGTTTCTTTCCGAATTCGGCATCCGGGCGCTTTCCAAATATCATAAGGACCATCCCTACAGCTTCTACGTGAACGGTCAGGCCCACACCATTAAGTACGAGCCGGCTGAATCCCAAAGCGGGCAGTTTGGCGGCAATTCCAACTGGCGGGGTCCGATCTGGTTTCCCGTCAATTATCTGTTGATCGAATCCCTTCAAAAATTCAACCACTACTACGGGAATTCTCTCAAAGTGGAATGCCCCACCGGATCAGGGCGCATGATGAATCTGGCTGAGGTTGCCGCCGAACTATCCCGCCGCCTGATCAAGTTGTTCCTGCGCAACGGCGACGGCGAGCGGCCGATCTATGGCGGGCTGCGGCTATTCCAGGATGATCCCCATTGGCGGGACTACATTCTGTTTAACGAATTCTTTCACGGGGATATGGGTACCGGACTGGGAGCAGCCCATCAAACCGGCTGGACGGGGTTGGTGGCCAAACTCATCCAGCAGTCGGGGGGATGGCAGGACTCATAATTCGGCGGCGCTTAAAATTGCGGACTTATGTCAGGCGTTGAAGCGCCCGGCCGGCAAGGCGCGAAAGCGCAGCAATTTCCGGCTATTCCGAGCTTTCGCAATGCTGCCGGGAGGGATGCATCATCATATAAAAAAACCAAATGGGATGCATCGGCGTATAAAATCTGATGATATTTTTGCGTGAACCCTTAGTCGGCGTCGACACCCGTCAGCCGTTCCCTGGTTTCGAGCTGCGTTTTACATTCGATACAATAGCGGGCCGTCGGTCGGGCCTTGAGCCGCGCAACAGATATTTCCTCCTCGCAATGCTCGCAGCGTCCATAGTCCCCATTTTCGATATCCCGCAGGGATCGCTCGATTTTTCTGATCAGGAGTTTTTCCCGGCTGCAGAGGTGGTGGGAAAAACTGCGTTCGGCAACCTGTGCGGCCAGATCCAGCAGGTCAGACGGGTTTTCATCGGGCGCGTCCAACCCCTCCAGGCTGCAGTCGGTCCGGCTTAACAGATCCGCGAGCTGCTGGGTCAATATCTTCTTAATTTGATTTAAATCTCTTTTTCTCATGGTTGAATGCTTTCAATCGGTTGTTGTTTTATCCGTTTCGACCACTCTATCTTTTAAAATGCTTCAAGATAATCACTTCCGGAGTTTTGGCAACCTGTCGATTCATTCAAACATTGGAAACCTGGTGCGTTGGGCCGAATCGGCGGCAGTTTGCGATGCCGATGCCGCTAAAAACTTAAATTCGAAGCCCGACCTTCGAAATCCGAACCAATTGTAAATAATCTTGAAAGTAAAATCTTTGAATTTTGTGATAAAAAAATTTTCCCGCAAAGCCCGCAAAGGCAAATAATTAAGCTAATCTTGGCGTCTTTGCGTCTTAGCGAGATACCTTTTTGGTTCCGGCTTGTCCGGGTTAGGATTTAGCCAGAGCCGGGCTCACCGGAGCCGGGTTTCTGCGATTCGTCGACACCTTCCACCGCAATAATCTCAATTCGATCCGCTTTGCGGTAGCCCCGGGGCAGCTTGCGGCCGCGGCGTCCCCGCTCGCCGACAAATTCGGAAATATTGCCCGGTGTGAACCGAACCGCCTGTTTGCCGGCGTGGATTCTGATGGCCGCACCTTCCGGAATAATTTCGATCAGCTTTACAAATTCTTCCCGGGTTTTGAGCCTGGCGGGCGGAATTTGAATGATTTTGTTGCCTTTTCCCCGGGGCAGTTCCGGCAGCATCCGGACCGGTATCACCAGCATGTGGCCTGCGGTCGTGATGACGGCCAAAAGGTCGGTTTCGTAGCTGTTGACGTAGACGGGCGGCAGTGGTTCGCAGCCTTTGGCCACGGTCAGCATGGATTTGCCCTTGGTGTTTTTGGTCACCAGGTTGGCCATGGCCGCAACGAAGCCGTAGCCCGCATCACTGGCGAGCAGCACTTTGCGGTCGGGCGGGCCCATGATCACCGCCAGAAAGGTGGCTCCGTTTGAAGGCATCAGCCTGCCAGTCAGCGGTTCGCCCTGCCCCCTGGCAGATGCCAGTTTGTGCGCCGGCAGGGAATAGCTGCGGCCCCTGGTGTCAAGAAAAATTGCCGGTTGAATGGTTCGGCCGCGGGCGGCACTCAAAAATTCGTCGCCGGCCTTGTAAACGAGACTGGTGGGATCGATGTCGTGTCCCCGGGCGGCCCTTACCCATCCGCCGGCCGAAAGCACGACCGTAACGGGCTCAACCGCGGTCAGTTCAACCTCCTTGATCGCCTGCGCCTCCTTCCGGGCGACGATCAGGGTTCGGCGCGGGTCGCCGTATTTGGCGGCATCTTCCATCAGCTCCTTTTTAATCAAGGTTTTCAGACGCTGATTGGAGGCCAGTGTTTTTTCGATCCAGCCGCGCTCGGCTTCCAGTTCCTGTTTTTCACTTTTAATTTTGATTTCTTCAAGTTTGGCCAGCTGACGGAGCCGTATCTGCAGAATGGCTTCCGCCTGGACATCGCTGAGGTTGAATTTGTTCATCAAGACCGGTTTGGGTTCGTCGCTTTCACGAATGATCCGGATGATTTCATCCAAATTCAAATAGGCGATCAGAAGCCCTTCGAGGATGTGCAGCCGCTCATTGATTTTATTTAAGCGGAACTCCAGCCGGCGGACCACCGTCTGCCTGCGATATTTCAGCCATTGCTTTAATATTTCCAGAAAACCAAGGGCTTGCGGCTTGCGGTTCAGACCGATGAGGGTCATGTTGATCTTGTAGCTTTTTTCAAGGTCGGTGGTTGCAAAAAGATGACTGATCAGGGCCTCTTTGTCCACCCGGTTGGAGCGCGGCATGATCATTAAGCGCGTCGGTTCCTCCTGGTCGGATAGATCGCGGATGTCGGAGACCATGGCAAGCTTTTTTTCCCGCATCTGCAGGGCGACCTGTTCGATCACCCTGGCGGGTGACACCTGATAGGGCAGGGAGGTGATGATGATATCCCCATTTTCATATTCATACCGTGCCCGCATCCGAATGATGCCCTGTCCGGACCGGTAAATATTTATAATTTCCTCCTTGGGCGTAATGATTTCGGCGCCGGTCGGAAAATCCGGACCCGGTACGATCCGGCCGATATCCTCAATTGAGGCGGCCGGGTTGTCGATCAGGTGGATGCAGGCCTCAACGGTCTCATTCAGGTTGTGCGGAGGAATGTCGGTGGCCATTCCGACCGCAATGCCGGTGGATCCGTTTAAGATGACATTCGGCAGCCTGGCGGGCAGCATCCGCGGCTCGCTCAGCGTTCCGTCGAAGTTGGGAGCCCAGTCGATCGTACCCATTGAAAGTTCATTCAGAAAAACGTCGGCATAGGCTGAAAGGCGCGCCTCGGTGTAGCGCATGGCGGCAAATTCCTTGGGAGCGGCATTCGACCCCCAGTTGCCCTGGCCGTCGATGAGCGGATAGCGATACGAAAAATCCTGGGCCATCAGCACCATGGCTTCGTAGCAGGCGCTGTCGCCGTGGGGATGGAATTTTCCCAAAACGTCGCCGACGGTGCGGGCCGATTTTTTGTATTTGGCGGTTGCGCGCAGGTTCAGCTCGCTCATGGCATAGACAATCCGGCGTTGAACCGGTTTAAGGCCGTCGCCGATAAACGGCAGCGCCCGGTCCATGATCACGTACATGGCATAGTTTAAGTAAGAGGGCTTTACAAAGGCGTCCAGTGGCAACTGTTCGATGCCTTCATAGGATATCACCTGGTCTTCAGACATATTGTTTTACTCCCTTGAAAGATAGGACTGAGAAACGAGGACTGAGTTAACGAAAATTCGGACCATGGAAATAGCCACATGCTCAGTCCTCAGTCCTCAGCACTTTTTCGTTAGACTGAGCGCAGCGATTCCACCCTTCGACACTTGTCCGCCTCAGGTGGACTCGATATTCGTTATTCGTTATTCTGCGGTTCGCTGTTCGGCCCCTAAATCACCTCCGGATCCGCCAGGTCGCCTTCTTTTTCGAGCCAGTGTCTGCGGTCCTGGGATCTTTTTTTGGCCAGCAGCATATCCATGGTTTCAAAAATATTATTTTCGCCGTCGAGAGTCAGCTGGACCAGCCGCCGCGATTCCGGCAGCATGGTCGTCTCGCGCAGCTGGCCCGGGTTCATTTCTCCCAGGCCTTTAAAGCGCTGAACATTGATTTTGCCTTTTTGGGGCGAACCGTTCAGGCGGTTGAGGATATCATCCTTTTCCATTTCGTCCAGGGCATAATAGACCTTTTTGCCCTGGTCGATTCGATACAGCGGGGGCATCGCGACGAAAATATTGCCGGCTTTCACCAGGGGTTTGAAATGCCGCACAAACAGCGCACACAGCAGGGTTGCGATGTGAAGCCCGTCGGAGTCGGCATCCGCCAGAATAATGATTTTCCCATAGCGCAGCGCGGAGAGATCCGCCACTCCCGGGTCAACACCGGTGGCCACGGCGATATCATTGATGGCGGATGATTTTAATACGGTGGCGGTCTCCACTTCCCAGGTATTGAGGATTTTGCCCCGCAAGGGGAGCACCGCCTGGGTATGCTTGTCACGCGCCTGCTTGGCGGAACCGCCCGCCGAATCGCCTTCCACCAGAAAAAGCTCGCCTTCGGCGGGATCCTGGGAAATGCAGTCCGCCAGTTTGCCGGGCAGGGTGGGGCCGCTGCCGATTTTTTTGCGCACCACTTTTTTGGCGGCATTGAGCCTTTTGCGGGCGTTTTCAATCGCCAGGTCCGCCAGCTTTTCGCCCGCTTCGGTATGATGGTTGAGCCACAGGGCAAATGCATCCCGCACCACGTTGGTGACAAAGGACGCAAATTGCCGTGAACCGAGGCGCTCTTTGGTCTGTCCCGAAAACTGCGGATCGTTCATTTTGGCCGACAGCACGTAGCTGCACTTGTCCCAGAGGTCATCCGGCGTCAGCTTGACCCCGCGGGGGATCAGATTGCGAAATTCGCAAAATTCCCGGACGGCCGCCAGCAGGCCGCTTCGAAAGCCGTTTACATGGGTGCCGCCCTGGGAAGTCGGAATCAGGTTGACGTAGCTTTCGGCAATTACCTGTCCCTGCTCCGGCAGCCAGATAACGGCCCAGCTCACGGCTTCATCGCTGCCCTCCTGTTCGCCGACGAAGGGTTCGTCCGGGATCCGGTCGTATTCCGACAGATTCTCGAGCAGGTAGTCTTTGAGGCCGTCTTCAAAATACCAGGAGTCGGTCTCGCCGGTATGTTTGTTGGTAAACGTCACTGTCAATCGCGGACACAGGACCGCTTTTGCGCGCAACACGTGCTTTAAACGGCGCACGGAAAACCTGGCCGTATCGAAATATTGCGGATTCGGCCAAAACCGCACCGTCGAACCGGTGTTGCGTTGCCCGACCGCCCCGATTTTTTCGAGGTTGGATGCCCTTTTGCCGTTTTCAAAGCAGATTGCATACTTGCTGCCGTCCCGTCTGATTTCAACCTCAAGTCGGGTCGAAAGGGCGTTGACGACGGAGACGCCGACCCCATGCAGCCCCCCTGAAAACCGGTAGTTTTTATTGCCGAATTTGGCGCCGGCGTGAAGCTTGGTCATGATGACTTCCACCCCGCTCATCTTTTCGGCGGGATGCTGATCAATGGGCATACCGCGGCCGTCGTCACTGACCTCCAGCGAGCCGTCCTCGTAATAAACAACGCCGATCCGCTTGGCAAAGCCGGCGATGGCCTCGTCCACACCGTTGTCGATAACCTCCTGGGCCAAATGATTGGGCCGGGTGGTATCCGTATACATGCCGGGCCTGCGCCGAACCGGGTCAAGTCCCTTCAGTACTTCCAGCGACGACGCGTCGTAGTTTGATTTAAAATCGTTCTTAAACAGGCTTTTGTTTTTAATGGTCAACCTCCTGATGTTCGCGCAGGATCAACAGACATATTTTCCGGATCTGGCGGGTATTAAAAAATCGGGGTCAGAGCTGATTCTGTCCCGATTGCGGATGCGGCCTTTATTTGGTGAATATCAATATAACCCGAAAACTATATTATTTCAATGGTATATTATATCCCCACCGGCTATTTTTCGGGACCGCGGCAGCCGCTAAGATGTCATAAATAAGCGCTTTTGCAGTTATATCAACTCTGCAGTTTGCGATCCAGGGGGGGCAAAACCGGTGTTTGGACCGCAGCTGTGTTTTGCAGGGGTTCCGACGTTAAAGATTTGTATTATAAGGCCGATATAACGTCGGGTAAACACAATTTAAAAATTATACAGGAGGAATATATGGAATCTGCCTGCCCAGGATGCCAAAAAACACAGAATGCCAAGAATGAAGGGTTCAAAGACCCCGGAGGCCACACCTGCCGATGCAAATCCCGCGATCAAAAGATCAAAATCGACGACCGAATAGATCAATCAGCGGCCGCGGCTGACAGCGCCGTTTCCGATGGGGATGGCCACTCACAAGCCGGGCAGATTCAAAACGATTTAAAATCCAAAATTATCCGGAGTATCAAAGATCTGCCCCCGGTGCCCCAAGTTGTGATCAAAATCCAGCAAATGATATCGGACCTCAATTCCGACGCCAAACAGCTTGCAGAGATCATCGAAGCGGATCAGGCTATTGCAGCCAAAGTTCTGCAAATGGCCAATTCGTCATTTTACGGGATGAGCGGCAAAATCTCTTCCATCCGGCACGCCTCCCTCATACTGGGCTATCAAACCCTGGGAGAAATCGTGACGATGGCGGGGACGGCCGACTTGTTGGACGACAAAATGCCGGGATACGGCTACGACGCCCAGGACCTTTGGAAACATTCACTCTCAGTGGCCTTCTCCTCCAAAATGATTGCCGAGAACCAAAATCAGGACCAGATCCATCAAGCTCACACCGCCGGGCTCATTCACGATGTCGGTAAAATTATCCTCGACCGGCATGTTCTTGAAATCAAGGAACAAATCGCCGACTACATGTCGCGGGAGGAAAAAACGTTTCTGCATGCGGAGCGTCATTTTTTCGGGTTCGACCATGCTGAAATTGCAGCCGAAATTTGCAGGTCGTGGAAAATCCCGGAAACGATCACCCTGGCCATCAAGTGCCACCACCAACCGTCGCTTTCAGGCGGCGATGAGCTGTCCTATATTCTGCACATGGCCGATTATATCGCCGCCATGGGCGGCATCGGGTACGACGACGATGATGCCCTTTACGAGCTTGAAAACGGCACCATGGATTTCATCGGCCTCACCCAGCAGGACGTCAGCAATATGATGTTGAAGGTCATCGCAGCGGTCGATCAATTTTAGACCGGTCCGTCACAGAAATGAGGGCACTTTTCTGGCAGCACGCCCCGGTGCCCTCAAAACCATACGTCGATATCCCGGCTTTCAAGTTTCAGCCCCGCAGCCAAACAACCCCTGCCTCGGACCCCGGACCATTTTCCCGATCGGCGGACTTTACAAAAGGACCCGGATCAGTATATTAGAACCTTAAATGTAGAGTTTTTGCATTTTTGACAAAAATTTTCTCGCAAAGCCGCAAAGCGCGCAAAGGTAAAGCATAAATTAAATCTCGGCGTCTTGGCGTCTTTGCGTGAGACCTTTTAGGTTCAGGTTCATCCGGGTTAGGGACTTAAAATTTTACCCAAAAGGAGGGGTATATGAAAAAGAAATGGGTTGTTTTATTGTTGCTGGGTTGCTTCGGCATCAGCCTGCTGGCTATAACCGGCACGGTCCAGGCCGACAGCGCCAAAGTCAAGCTGGGCGTGCAGCCCTGGCTGGGATACGGACCCTGGTGGATTGCCGAAAAGAACGGCTACTTCGAAAAACGCGGTCTGGATGTCAAGGTGATCAATTTTACCTGGGACCAGGATATGGGCGCGGCGCTTGCCGCCGGCCAGCTCGATGTCATTGCCGCGGCCACCAATTTCGTCGTTTCCATGCGCAATCAAGGCATCGATCTGCAGGGCTTTATTCTGTTGGATGCTTCTTTTGAAGCCGATGCAATTCTGGCGCCGGTTTCCATCACGAGCATCAAGGACCTCAAGGGTAAATCCGTTGCCTATGAATACGGTGCGACCAGTGATCTGCTTTTAAACTATGCCTTAAAGCAGAACGGCATGAGCAAAGACGACATCAAACCGGTGCCGATGGCTGCTGCAGACGCGGGATTGGCGCTGATTTCTGGCCGGGTGGACATTGCCGTAACTTATGAACCCTACATTTCAGCTGCCTTGCGTGAAGGCAAGGGCTACAAGAGACTTTACACCGCCGCTGAGCGGCCGGGTCTTATCAGTGATCTGGCTGTCGCCGAGAGAAATTTCATCGAGAAGAACCCCGACATTATCAAGGCCCTGACCCTGGCCTGGGATGATGCGGTCACTTACTTAAACACCCATCCGGCCGAAGGCGGCAAAATAATCGCCGATGCGGTCGGCAGTCCCATGGATGAATTCAAGGTGGCCTTCGAGGGCGTTCGCGTTTATGATCTGAAGGGCAATAACGAAGCGTTTCAAGGCGAGTTCCTCAAGACCTTCAACGAGGTCGGACAGATCATGGCCCAGCTGAATCCCAAGGAAATAAAAACCATTCCCACTCCGCAGGAGGCGCTGGCCATCGACCATATCAAGGAACTTGCGGGGAAGTGAGGCCATGTCCGCCAGTGAGTATAATTATAGCCAAACAGCGTTGAAAACAGCCGGGAGCACCCAGGCTCCCGGCCAATCCTCCGGCCGGCGGCGCAAGGTCGTCTATTTCGGTTTGCGGGAAAATATTCCGCACCCCCTCTATGTCGGTGCCGGCATCGTTTTTATTGCCGCCATCCTGATCGTCTGGGAGTTGATCACCCGCTACGGGATGGTCAGACCGTTGTTTCTGCCTGCGCCGGTTGAGATCCTCAAGGAGGGTTTCCGCCAGATTCAAGAGGGAATTCTGGTGGCCGACGCTTCGGTGAGCGCCTACCGGATTGTCATGGGGTGGTTTTTCGCCACCGTGCTGGCGGTGCCGATCGGTATTTTGATGGGCAATTTCAAGTTTTTCGAAGGCCTTTTCGAACCCTTCATCGATGTCGTGCGCTACATGCCGGTGGTGGCGCTGATCCCGCTGACGATTCTGTGGGCCGGCATCGGTGACTTCCAGAAGTTTCTCATTCTGTTCATCGGCACCTTTTTCCAGCAGGTGCTCATGATCATGGACAACGTAAAAAATGTGCCGCTGAACCTGATCCGGGCGGGGCAGACCCTCGGCTTGACGCGCGCCGAGATTTTGCGGTCAATTGTTCTGCCGGCATCCTTTCCGGGGTTGTGGGATACTTTCAGGATTACCATCGGCTGGACCTGGACTTATCTGGTGGTGGCCGAACTGGTTGCGGCCGAAAACGGCTTGGGGCGGCGAATCATGGATGCCCAGCGCTACCTGGCAACCGATACCATCATTTTTGGAATCCTGTTCATCGGGCTGCTGGGTCTGATCACCGACTATATTTTTAAAATCACCGGCCGCTTCATGTTTAAATGGACGCAAACCCAACAGTGAACATTACCCCCAATGACTCCCCCGAAAATTTCCATTGACCATATTCGCCAGGTTTTTCAAAGAAACCGATCGCCCCTGGTGGTTCTGGAAGATTTCTGTTTGGATGTCGCGCCCAACGAGTTCGTGACCATCGTGGGCACCTCGGGCTGCGGGAAATCGACCCTGCTCAATATCATCGGCGGCCTGATCGAGTCCACCGCCGGACAGGTGCTCATCGACGGCCATCCCGTTTATGGACCCGGACGGGATCGGGGGTTCGTGTTTCAATCCTACAGTCTTTTCGAGTGGCTCACGGTTGAAAAAAATATTCACTTTGCACTGAAAAAGAGCAGTCTGTCGGCGGCCCAAAAGAATGAAGCCGTGCAGCACTATATCGATATCGTCGGACTAAAAGGGTTTGAGAAGGTTTACCCCAAGCAGCTTTCCGGGGGCATGTGCCAGCGCGTGGCCATCGCGCGCGCCCTGGTCTACCAACCCGAAGTTCTGCTGATGGACGAGCCCTTCGGGGCGCTGGATGCGCAGACACGCGGCATGATGCAGGAGCTGCTGCTGAAAGTGTGGGAGAAACACCGCACCACGGTCGTCTTCATCACCCATGATGTCGAGGAGGCCATCTTTTTGTCGGATCGGGTGATCGTGATGTCGTCGCTGCCCGGCAGGCTCAAAACCCAAATCGAGGTCCCCACCCCGCGGCCCCGCTCCTATGAAGTCATGACCGATTCGGCTTTCGTTGACATCAAGCGGCGGGTGATCGAGGCCATCCGGGAAGAAACCCTCAAGGCCATGGCGGTTGTCGCCTGATATCCTGCGGCCGGGCAAACGTCCGGGGCAGCCGTCAGGGTCGACCCAGTACCGGAGGAAAATTTGCAGACGGAATTGGAAAAAAAAATATGCGATCACCTCGACCCATCTGAAATGATCGCGTTTTTGCAGACCCTCGTGCGCACCAACAGCGAAAATCCACCGGGCAACGAAAAAGAAACGGCCCTGCTGCTCGCCGATCTGCTGCGCAGCTTCGGCTGTGAGGTGCAGTTGCAGGAAGTGGAGCCGCAGCGGCCCAACGTGATCGGGATTCTGGAAGGTGCGCACCGGGATAAAATTCTCTTCAACGGCCATACGGATACGGTCAAGGTGGGCCATACGGACGACTGGACGGTTGCGCCTCTGGGGGCCGAGATCAAGAACGGATGCCTCTATGGACGGGGTGCCTGCGACATGAAAGCCGGCCTGGCGGCGATGGTCTTTGCCATGAAAGCCCTGAAGCAAAGCGGCGTGCCGTTTAAAAAGGGAATTATTTTCACCGGAGTCATCGACGAGGAGGTTTACTTCAAGGGCACCCGCGCGCTGCTAAAAGAAAATCTGCTGCAGGACTGCAAGCTGGGATTTGTCAGCGAGCCCACCAGTCTCAATATCGTAACCCGCCACAAGGGCGGGATCGAGTACACTGCCCGAACCTTCGGCAAATACGCCCACTCCGGCAGGGCGTACCAGGGAGAAAATGCCGTCCTGCGGATGGGCAAGGTTCTGGGCGCTCTGGAGTCCTACAATCAAAGCCTTTCCAAACGCATGGACCTTCCCGTGCTCAGGTACCCTACGCTCAATGTCGGCACCATCCGCGGCGGCACGGGGGTTACGCTGGTCCCCGATCGCTGTCAAATTGAATTCGACCGGCAGGTGCTGCCGGGCGAGCACATCGAGGCGGCCGCCCGGGAAGTCGAACAGCTTTTTGCGGGCATCCGGCAGGATTTCGCCATCGAGGTCGAACTCGTCAAAACCCAGCAGTTCAACCCCTGGCAGATATCGGAGCAGGCTCCGGTGGTCAAGCGCCTGCGCCGTGCCTGTGAGAAGGTTCTCGGCCGCACCCCCGGCTTCAGCGGCTTGAGCGGGTACTGCGAGGTGGAGCTGCTGGCCCAAGCCGGCATTCCCTCGGTGGTTTTCGGGCCGGGGGCCGACACGGCGGCCCATGCCCCCGATGAGCGCGTCGCCATAAGGGAAGTTGTAGATGCGGCCGGGGTTTATGCCCTGCTGGCCGGCGAATTTATCAGTACCTGATCGCAGCCGCGTGAGCTCATAGTGCCCCTCTTCATAATTACGGTGACGTATTTGCCATAATATTTTTTCACAACAAAGACGCTGGGTGCTGAAAGGATTCGATTTTTAATTTCTTTTTTCAGACAGGATTTACAGGATTAATGGGATTTTTTTCGCCTGCGGCAAGCCAGATGCCCTCCGGCCGAAGGCCCTTCTATCCGGACGATCCTGTAAATCCTGTCTAATATTTTTCTACAATTAGAATCCATTCCTCAGATTTTACGTTCCTGCATTTATGAAAGTATGTACTTAGTTGTGGTTTCAACCTATTCCGATCCGAGCTTGCCGGTGATCAGCCGGCACACTTTGCTTTCGGGTGCTGCGATCATAATCATCGCCAGGGCCAGGACCGGCAGCGCAAAAAACAATCCCAGTATCGGCAGCACCATAAAGCCTGCAAATGCAATCAAGAGCGCAAACGGCAATAAGATAAATCCCACCGTCCGGCTCGATAGTTTTTCACGTAAGCAATCAAACTTGTTCATTTTAACCTCCTATATTGACAATACCACCGCCGGATTGAACGGGCAGCGGCGAATTTTAACCTGCTCATATAATTGCCACGAACCCTATAATTGCAAGATAATTTTTGCAGCGCCACCAGCGGAGTTCACATATTAACTTTTGCTTGCTATTTAACAGCAGGTGCCTTATATTGAGCGCCGATTCGTTTCGGATCGCAAACATCAACATAAATTTGTTTTGACGATTACAGAAGGTGGCCCGGCCGGTTTTGGTCGGGCGTTTTTGTTGCAACAGAGAGGCTCTTATTTGCTGGGTGGGTCGACTGTTGACAGGCAGCAGGCATATGACCCGCAAGGGGTATGCGACCCGGAGTATTTTTCAAAACGCAGATAGGAGCATCATGATGACCCCCGCATTTAGCGAGTTTGACCTACAGCCGCAGCTGGTGCAGACGATCGCCGACATCGGCTACACCGCACCGACACCGATCCAGTCCAGCGTCATTCCGGCCATGCTTGCCGGGCAGGATGTGATCGGCCAGTCCCAGACCGGGTCCGGTAAAACCGCGGCGTTTGCCCTGCCCATCCTGCACCACCTTCAAACCGGTCAGCGCCATGTGCAGAGTCTGGTGGTGGCTCCCACCCGGGAGCTGGCGATTCAGGTGACGGATGCCATTAACACCTACGGCCGGCAGACCGGCGTGCGGGTCCTGGCCGTATACGGAGGCCAGCCTTATGACCGCCAGATCAGCCGTCTCAAAAAAGGCGTGGATGTTGTGGTCGGAACCCCCGGTCGCCTGCTCGACCTGATCCGCCGAAACGTGCTCGAACTGGGCCGGGTGGCGACCGTCGTGCTCGATGAGGCCGATGAAATGCTCAGCATGGGCTTTATTGCGGACATCGAGGCCATTTTGGATCAAACCGTGTCCAGCCGTCAGACCGCCCTTTTTTCAGCCACCTTGCCGCAGCGCATTCGCCGGTTGGCCGAGCGCTATATGCACGCGCCCCAATCTTTTATGATCGGGTCCCGACAACTCACCGTGGAGACTGTCGAACAGCGCTATTACCTGGTTAATGAAGCCGACAAACTGGCGGCCCTTACACGCCTGTTTGAAATCGAGCCCATCACCAGCGCGCTGATCTTTGTCCGCACGCGCCTTGGCACGGCCGAGCTGGTCAATGAGCTGGCGCTGCGGGGATTTGCGGCCGAGG
>CAYTBC010000079.1:0-20227 GCA_964435765.1 uncultured Desulfosarcina sp. | reverse complement strand
CATGTAAGTGGTGGCGGCAATAACGAAACGGGTTCCGGCGATGGGCGTGCAGACCATGAATTTATCGCGAAACTTGCCGTCTGCATCCCGCCAGGTATAATATCCCTGTGATATCTTGCCGCCCTTAACTCCGGAAAACACCTTCCAGAAACCGGGAAAATTGATTCCCATGGGTTTTTCCAGCTTGCTCATATCAATGGCGATTATTTTGGGGTTTTTATGAGCCCAGGTTCTCCAGACCCCATCGGAACCCGGCAGTTGATAAAGAGCGGTATATCCGGTCAGACCCACTTGTTGTACGGCAAGAGATTTAAATTCCGGATCGTCGTTGAAATCTTCCTTTTTTAATTCCGGATGGCCCAGCAAATAGAGCCTGCATTGCATGGCAACGGCCGCCGCCAGATTGGCAATTTTTTCTTCAGCCATCTGATTGACAAACTTGGCGCTTTCCCGGGTAAGCAAGTTCGCGGTGGTTTCAAGCTGCCATAGGTAGACCGCACTTGCCGCCGCCATCAAAATCAGTGGAATCAACAGAAACAGTGCCAGCATTTTTGTCCTCAAGCCAAACCGCCCTGCTCTTCGCGGGCGATCGGCCATAGCACCTCCGCCTGCCGTCGTTTCAGCCCCGGCATCGGATCCAGCCGCTGCGGAATCATCTTCAAGGGAAGAAGTCATAGAGTCCAAGGTGGTTCTGGGTTCCGGTGAGGGTGGTGGTGCAAGGGGCTCGGTTGCCTGCGCCTCCGGTTTGGTTACTACAATGAGATGGTTACATTCCCGGCATTTAAAACTGGCCGCCGCACCTTTGATTTTGGCTGGATCTATCCGATATTTTTTGCCGCACTCTTCACAGATAACAATCATACAACTAACTCCTTGCCAGACGGGCGCCTCAACGCCTGAAATTGTGAGCTTATTTTTTCGTAAGATTCTAAGGCGTCAGGTATCCTTTTTGCCGTATTTTATTGACCATATTTTTAAGGAAAATCGCCTTTTTATCTTCACGCCGGATATCGGCGGCAAGTCCGTCAATCAATTTCAGAGCCCGATGGCCGGGAAATTGATCCAGCGCATACCCCAGATTATGGACTTCATCCTCAATTAAAATGCCGGCGATCGGACCGGTGGCCAATGAGAGCTGATTGATCAGATATCGGAAAAAGTCCCTGTCCAGTGCCACGATGTCTTTTGGGACATTTTCAATCAGATCGAGATTTAGTAAATTGGCGACCAGCTCTCGCATGGTGCTCAGGTTGAGGCCCAACTTGGCGGCGAGTTCCCCCAGCGTGGCCTCCCCATTGAGCCCCATATAAATATTCAGCGTTTGGCGGTTTAAAGAAAAATTCCCCAGCTCATTGGTGGCAGTGCGTCTGAATATCATGGAAGCAATATCGCCTGAGGATAAATCCATAACCTCACCTTTATCGGGTCATTCTGCAGAATTAAATCGTGTTACAAAAAGCGGTATTGATGATTCTTCGAAGGTACAGGCCCAAAAAAACGAATTTGCTAAAAAATCAATTTTTCCTCCTCAAAGACTGAATTTCCTCCTTTAGGGCCTCTATCTCCGTGTGAAGATAACGTTTGATTTCCTCAACCGCTTCGGCCAGAGTGGTTACAGCTGCAACCTGGGGTGGGTCGGACAGAATTAATTCTTCATCAAGCGTGTCGGCCTGTTTTTCAGCTGGTTCGGGTTTGGCAACGACCGGCACCTCCCTAACTTCTTCCATTTTCAGTGCTTCTTTGATGACGGGCCTGGATGTTTTTTTGCGCTGAGCGGCAGCCGTTTTGTTCTTGGCAATCTGGGCTCTCAATTCCTTGTAGCGATTCATTTCCACCCGTAGAATCTTCTTTTTGACTGAATCCGTCATATCTTTGGAGAGCACGACTTTATCCAAACTGGAGAAAACCGAATTAAGTATCTTAAACGTCTTGGGATGGGCTCTGGCCCGATGGGTTTTAATATAATTGCCCAGGGAGTTCAGAATCTGCAGAAAGGTCGTCACGATCTTATCGTGCTTATACGTCAGCTGAAGGTCATTGAGTTGCTGAATAAGGTTATTCAGCACTTCGTCGGTTATTTCCCAGTCAATGGACAATATTAAATTTTTTAGCTCAGCCAGGGGATAAAGCTCTTTGTGGGGTTTGTCCTGAGCATCCGGCAGCGGATTGTCATTTTCTCCAAAAAGATCATCCAACCGGTTTTCAAGTTCGGAACTCAGAGTATCAATATCTTTTGGATTGACCAATTGTATTCTCCTATATCAAATCTTGTTTGATGGATGCTACGGTCATCGAGATAATTCTTTTCAACGTTGCCACAATGTTGTTCCCCAGCACCGCACTGGCCGGAAAAGAAGGCGTCTTCAGCTGACTGTTCAAGTCTCGTTCAAGGGTTGCAACCGGCAACAGCGGTATGCCCTGCTCCTTGAGATCCATTTTATTGTACTGCATCACAAAGGGAATTTTGAAAATGCTTTTTTTGTAGGCGGCAAGATTCTCTTGAAGATTTTTTAAGGCCAGAATATTTTTCTCCCTGCGCACAGCCATGGCGTCGGCCACGAAAACAATGCCGTCCACGCCGCGTAAAACCAGTCTGCGGGTGGCATTATATTTAACCTGGCCGGGGACTGTGTACAGCTGGATCTTGACATCATATCCATTGATAATTCCGATATCAAAAGGCAGAAAATCAAAAAACAGAGTTCGGTCACCATGGGTTTTGACCGTCACCATTTCCGTATTGATGCGCTTGGCAAACTTACGATATATATATTCCAGATTGCTGGTCTTGCCTCCTCTACCGGGACCGTAATAGACAATCTTAACTTGGATTTCTTTATTCTTCAGATTTACAAATGCCATCAGATTGAACCTGAACCACAAGCCCCAGCAGATATCAAGGGGAAGTCGGGCCTATAGCCGGAAAATTACAAAGACAGAAGCGGTTCTAAAATGACTTTTAACTGTTCAACGGATTCAGACACTTTCAACCGCAAGAAACCCAATGATATATCGTTGCCGAAAATGGTAATCAGCAAAAATTCAGTGGTTATCTTGTTGAAATGAATGTTTTCTTTTTTCCCCTTGTGAAAAAGCAGCGAGAATTCATTCTCCCCGATGATTTTGGCCATGGCACTGACGGCACCAAAATTGCCGGCTGCCAAAGCGGCCAGCGAGTAAATATCGTGCTGCCTTTCGCCGTTATCCAAATTGGCGATAATATTGCCGGCCATATCAATCAAAAAAACACACCGCACCCCATTGTCAATGAGATCCTGCTTCAAAATGTCTTCAATGCCATCGAGCTGTTTTTGACCAAGCGTATATGACAATTGCCAACCTCCCTAATGTGTTGTGGTTGATACGAATGCTATATCCTAATTAATTTCGGTAAGTTTAGGCAAGACTTTAATTATTTTTAAAACAGCGCTATACGCAATCGGAAGCGGCGGTGTCCAAAAACAAATCACCTGCACACCTTTTGCCGGGTAGGCTTGCAGGCATCACCGAATTAAAAAAATTTCATCTGCCGGATTTCAATATGAATTGAGATAGTACGCCTTATACTTCTTAAATTACAAAATATATGGCGTTTTAGCAAGTCAAATCTTTTATTTATGATCCTGTCCGGTCCGCCGCTCCGAGTCTTTAAAATTCATGAGAATCCGGATATCCGAACCGCTGTTAACCGATAGTTCGGCATTCGGGAACCGCTTCTTAAACACTCGAATCATGGCGGCATTTTCGCGCAACACGGTCGCGGAAAAGCTGAGGTAATGATTTTCTCTAGCAATTTTTTCAAGCATTTCAAGAAGATAAGTTGCGACCCCCAAACCCTGGAAATCTTCACGCACCACAAAGGCTACCTCCGCCTGGGTATCATCCTCCTGGGCATAGGAGCCGATGGCCATAATTTCTTTGTGGCCGCCCCATTGCACGAGCCCGATGATGGACATGTTCTTGCGATAATCCACGCTTGACCATTGCTTTTGCACGACCTCATGGGAGAATGTTCGCATCTTGTAAAAAAACCGCATGTAAATAGTTTTTTCCTGCAAAGAATAAAAAAAGTTGCGATAGGCAAATTCATCTGAAGGCAGCAGGGGACGAAACTCCACAACCTTTCCGTTTTTCAGTTCAATCGCCGTTTTATAGCCCTCCAAAAATAGGAGATCTTCTCTGGAAGGCGGCAGTTGATCGGCAAAGATATAATGCCGCTTTTTGGCCACATCGATCAGCTCTTCACGAAATTTCGGATGAGCGATCTGGGCCAATTCCATGACTCTTTGATAAATTCCTTTACCTTTCAATTCGGCAATGCCGTATTCGGTGATGACGAAGTTGACATCACTCCGGGTGGTGGCGACACCGGCGCCTTCGCTCAGATGCGATACAATCCGGGATATGGTTCCGTTTTGTGCAGTGGACGGCAGTGCGATGATGGAAAATCCACCCTTGGACATCGAACTTCCGCGCAAAAAATCAACCTGATCTCCAATCCCGCTATAAAAAAGATAGCCCATGGAATCCGAGCAGACTTGTCCGGTCAGGTCAACTTCCAGAGCCGAACTGATCGAGATCAGATTGTCGTTGCGGGCGATAACGGTCGGATCATTGACGAACTCGGATGATCGAAAATAAAACGCCGGATTGTTGTCCACATATCGGTAAATTTTTTCCGATCCCATGCATAAAGAGGATACGACCCTCCCGGGCAGCAGCGTCTTTTTTTTGTTGGTGATGACATTTTTTTCAAATAAGGGCAGCAGACCGTCGGTGATCAACTGGGTGTGGATTCCCAGATCATGCTTGCCGTCCAGGTATTTTAATATGGCATAGGGAAGATTTCCAAACCCGATTTGGAGCGTGGCTCCGTCTTCCACCAGTTGCGATACGTAAAGCCCGATTCGGCGAGCGACTTCATTGTCCTTGACCGTCGGCAGCGCTTCAACCAGATTTTCTTCATAAGGCACCAGCCAGGCGATTTCATCCACATGCACGAAGCTATCCCCCCAGGTTCTGGGCATTTTCGGGTTGACCTGAGCAACCACAAAGCCGGCATGGTCAACAGCAGAGCGCGTGATGTCAACCGATACCCCCAAACTGCAATAACCGAATTTGTCCGGCGGGCTGACCTGCACCAGGGCGGCGTCAAGACCGATGCGATGGCTGGAGAATAATCTGGGAATCTGGGACAAGTATTCAGGAATATAGTCGATTTTACCTTCAAATGCGGCCCTGCGCATGGCTCGGCTGATAAAAAACAGCTTAAGCGAAAAGCGCCGGGTAAAGGACTCGTCATCAACAAATTGCGAGAGCGTCGAAGACAGCATCTGATAGACCATGATGTCCTGCAAGTTCGGATCCTTAACCATGGCCCTGATAAGATGCTGGGGTTCACCGCATCCGGTACCAATAAACACACGGCTGCCCCTCGTAATCTTGGAAATTGCTTCTTGCGCATCGACAACCTTTGATGCATAGCGCTGTTGCCAATCCATTCACTACCTCCTGTTGTGATAAATTTTTGGTTTGAATATATCAAATATTGTATTTTAAATCGAGATATTAGTCTTTTTCAGCCAATTAATTTCGAAATAATATCGCGCTGAACTGGCATCACCGGATTCCGGTTGACCATTGGCGTTGAAATTGTTAAGGTACGCCAGACCGATCACAAACCCGTTTTAGCTGTTGGCGGATAGGACAGTTCTGAATTAAGCCATGAAACCGTCCAATTCATCGGGGATGTTCAAGCCCTTTAAAAATCTGAGAGCGCTGCTGGACAGCAAGTCGCTGGAACTTAGACAGGCACCGAAATCAGCAGCGTACGAAATCAATGCGGTGCAGACCGATCATCGGTCGGAGCATGAAATTTTTGAGGAGGCAATGGCAGATGTCAAAAAACTCCCCCGCTTCAACTGCCTGATCCAAGTGCCGCCGCCCCCTCCCCTTCCAAATACGGTCAACGCCGCTGAACGCGAGACTATAGTTCAACTGAAAAATCTGGTAAAATACGGCACCGGGTTTGTTGTTTCCCTGACGCCGGAATATGTTGAGGGACTGGCCAACGGGGTGCCGCCCACGGTTGCGCGCCGGCTCCATCGCGGCGATTTTTCTGTTCAGGCCCATTTTGACCTTCACGGACTGGGAGTTCAGGATGCCCATGAAGCCTTCGACGCGTTTTTAAACCGGTGCGTCGCGGCAGGTAAAAGGGCCGTTCTAATTATTCACGGCCGGGGCCTTTCATCTCCGTCTAAACCGGTTTTGAAATCCAAAGTTTATCAATGGCTCACGACCAGCCCCTGGCACAGATGGGTGATTGCATTTACAAGCGCCAGATTGTGTGACGGCGGAACCGGAGCCACCTATGTTCTTCTTCGACAAAAACCCCTGACGAAACGTTTACGAAAAAAAATGATAAGATGATACGCAAAATCCACCTTTTAAAAAAAAGCAGTTTCCCCGCCCATTCTTTTTTTGATCACCTGCTCAGAGGCACTGAATATTATCATAATCGCGAATTCGAATGGGCCGCCGAAGAATGGGGAGCGGCCGGATGGATGGATTATCAGAAGCCGATTAAATTAAAACGACAAAACGGCCGTATATTTTGCGGCGGGTTTATTCGTGAGGTTCCCTTTCTATTTTTTCTTTACGCGGTTTTTGCCAACAAGGTCAACGGCGTCGGCACCGTTAAAACAAATGGAATTTCAAAAAGCTTGATTTTCAATAAAGGGCGCCTGGTGCGCGCCGCCACGACATTACCCCATGAACGAATCGGCAATTTTATCGTAAAAAGGGAGCAATTAACCTTTCGTACCCTCGATGAATTAGTTGATAACGCCAAAAAACAGGGCAAAAAAATCGGCCAGTTTTTAGTCGAAAAGGGACTGCTCTCCCGAGGTGCCCTTCAGGATATGCTTTTGCTTCAGATTGAACATATTACCGTTGACATTCTTCAATGGCAGCGGGGATATTTCTATTTCCTCGAAAAACCCATTGCCATGGATTTTATTGCAAACTTTGCGCCTTTAAACCTTGCACGCATTGCAATTAGCAAAGAATTCGGATTCAACGAATTCTGCGATAAGATCCCAAATATGAAGACTATTTTCCGCCTGTCTCCTTTTGCTGAAACCAACAAAGAAAAAATCTTGCAAATATTAAAGGGCAAGCATAAATATGTTTTTTCGCTGATCGATGGGACGCGCAATATTGAGCAAATCGGTAGATTCAGCGGTATCGATGACGCCGCAATCGTTGATATTCTATATCGGCTAAACGCTGCCGGCATGATCAGGCAATCAAGGGAAATAATCGAATACGAAGACAAGCAATACAATGAGATCGCCAATGTGCTCGATACGCTGCTTGGTATTTATACCTATGTCGCCCAGATGCTTTTTTCTGAATTGGGCGCCCGGGCAGAGGATGTCATCCGGCAGGCACGCTTGGCCTTGAACAAAGCACATCATGAAATGTTTGTTGACATTCCCCTGGAAACATCGCCTGAAGTCACCCGGGAATTGATTCTAAACAATATCGCCCAACACTACCCTGAGCCAAGGCAAAGGGAGTTGTTTATTGATGCCTTTGGTGACTTGTTCGAACAACTGCGATTAGGGACCGGGAAATATATCGGACGGCGCTTTGTCGATGATACGAACGGCAAGATCAGATCCGAGCTGAAAAATATTGACAGGTATGCCGAAAAGACCTCGTTGCGGAATCACCTGCTTGAAATCTTTAACCGAATGGTTCAGCAACGTGATCAGGGCCATTTATGATGGTTGATTGGAGGGCTGATGCTGAATATGTCTTTTGACTTGACCACCCTGGCAATTTTCGTCCTGCTGACTTTCACCGTTTATGCCGTTATCATGGTTGTTTACATCAATGCGGAACGAAAATACAAAGGCGGAATTGTCGGCAAGGTGATCCAGTTCATTATTGCCACCGTCGGTTTTTTGCTCTTGTCCGATATTGCCCTGATTCTTATTCCCATCTCCGATTTCCAGATCGGGTATACCGTTCATGTTTTTTTAAAGATCTGTGCCATGACATGTCTGGCGGTGGGCGGTTTGAAACTTTTGGCTCGATAAGCCTCGCGGGGGCGAATATATCCGCGGTCAATTCCCCACATAGGCATTATAATGAACGCCCGAATGCTGCGCTTGATTAATAAAGGAATCTTTAAATTTCAATTGGGCTTGAGTTTCCTCCTTTACGTCCACTAATAGCTCTTCGGTCAGGATGGCCCGGGTCCGACCGTTTTCCAAAAATATAGTTCCGCGTTTGTCATCAACCGGATACCATATTTCAATGCACCCCGAAAAGCTTTCATACTGCAGCCTGGCAATAAAATCACCGAGGGGTGAATATTTCGACGAAAGATTCTTGTGAAGCAGACTGACCGAAAGGGTGTAGGCTTCGGACAAAAATTTGACGTTTTGCAGCGCTAACTGGGTGACCTTGACTGTGCCGTTTTTATCCTGCCGCGACCGTATCAAAATGCTCTTGACTGCCTTGGAGCCGATGTTGCGCTCTTCTTCAAGGGCGACAATGCCGTTGACCACATCCCCGACCAGGACAAACAAGGCGCACTGGCTGTCGGAAAAATCGATCAGCAGATATCCGCAGAATCTCTGATTTTTTAGAAACAACAACAACGCATCAATATCAACGAATGATGTTTTTAGATTAATCCAAAGGTCGTGTCCGTCCAGCAATAGCATCGGCGCTCGCTCCCATGAATTTGCTTCTACAAATTTTAGATCGACAGCTGTAACTTATTCCACTTTTATATAATGTGTCAATATAAGCCTGAATTAATCCATATAAAAAATATTATCTTATTGACAAATATTTTTTTCAACCTTATATATGTTGGTTCCATAAAAATGGGTTCAGAATACAGCCCCCATTCGGTTTGAGGCCCACGGATGCGGGGTTTTTTAATGGCCAGAAAAATTCTGATTTCTGATTGTGATCGCCTATCACGGTGCAGAAAGCCAAAGGTATTATTCCGATGAAGAAAGAAATAGAAAAAGTTAGAAATATCGGCATCAGCGCCCACATCGACTCAGGTAAAACCACCCTGACCGAAAGGATTCTTTTTTTCACCAAAAGAATCCACGCGATTCATGACGTCAAAGGAAAAGACGGCGTGGGTGCCACCATGGATTCCATGGAATTGGAAAAAGAACGCGGCATCACCATCGCCTCGGCGGCGACCTATTGTGAGTGGCGCGGCCATGAGATTAATATCATTGACACCCCCGGTCATGTCGATTTTACCATTGAAGTCGAGCGCTCCCTGCGCGTGTTGGACGGAGCGGTATTGGTTTTGTGTGCCGTCGGCGGCGTTCAGTCACAATCCATTACCGTAGATCAGCAAATGAAACGGTACAAAGTGCCGTGTGTCGCCTTTGTCAACAAATGTGACCGCAGCGGCGCCAATCCTCAGCGGGTCATAACCCAGCTGAAGGAAAAATTAGGGCACAATGCGGTCGCTATGCAGTTGCCGATCGGGCTTGAAGCCGATTTTGAAGGCGTCATCGATTTGGTTTCAATGCGGGCGTTATATTTTGAGGGTGAAAACGGAGAAGATGTTCGCATCGAACAGATTCCGGACCCTCTCATGTCCGCAGCCCTCGAAAAGCGCGAGGCACTGTTGGATGCCGCATCCGTGTTCTCCGACGCGCTCACCGATGCAATCCTGGAAGAGCAGCAAGTAACTGATGATATAATTATACAGGCGGTTCGCCGCGGGGTGCTTGCACGACAGCTGACACCGGTGTTCATGGGGTCGGCCTACAAGAACAAAGGGGTGCAGCCGCTGCTTAACGGCATAACGGACCTGTTGCCCTGCCCCAAAGATGTTGAAAACTTTGCGCTGGATATGGAAAAAGATGAGACCCCGGTGCAGCTTTCCACCGACCGCCAAAAGCCGCTGGTCGCGCTGGCCTTCAAATTGGAAGACGGGCCCTATGGTCAGCTCACTTACATTCGTGTCTATCAGGGATCTTTGGCCAAAGGCGATACGATTGTCAACATTCGCACTCGAAAAAAAGTGAAGGTCGGTCGTTTGGTGCGCATGCATGCGGACCAGATGGAGGATATTGCCGATATCCCGGCCGGCTATATCGGCGCTCTGTTTGGAATTGACTGTGCCTCGGGCGACACCTTTGCATCACCCGGCGTCGACTTGACCATGACATCCATGTACGTCCCGGATCCGGTCATCTCTCTGGCGATTTCACCGGAAGATTACAAATCCGAAATCAATATGTCAAAAGCTTTGACCCGCTTTACCAAAGAAGATCCCACATTTAAAGTTCACGTCAACCAGGAAACCGGAGAAACCATTATCTCGGGCATGGGGGAGCTTCATTTGGAAGTTTATATCGAACGCATGTATCGGGAATACAAAGCCAAAGTGAATCCCGGTATGCCGCGGGTCGCCTATCGAGAAACCATCACCCGCATGGCACCATTTGACTATATCCACAAGAAGCAAACCGGCGGCTCCGGCCAGTTTGGTCGAGTGGCCGGTTATATGGAACCGATCACCGATGGTGACTTTATCTTTGAAAACCGGGTGGTGGGCGGCTCCATCCCAACCCAGTATATTTCCGCCTGCGAAAAGGGATTCAAAGAGTGTGTGGTCAAGGGCCCAAAAATGGAATTTCCGGTTACCGGAATAAAAATCGTTATCAATGACGGCGCCTCTCATGCCGTAGATTCATCGGATATGGCATTTCAGGCCGCAGCCAGGGGAGCGTTCAAGCAGGCCTACCTCAAGGCCGGCCCGGTCATACACGAACCGATTATGAAAGTCGTCGTGGAATCACCCTCGCAATTCCAGGGCGCGGTGATGGGCTCATTAAACCAGCGTCGAGGTATCATCGTCGGTTCGCAGGATGAAGTCGTCATGTGCGTTATTGAAGCCCAGGTCCCGCTGGCTGAAATGTTCGGCTATTCAACCGTTTTAAGATCGCTCACCCAGGGGCAGGCGCAATTTACGATGGAATTTGCTGCCTACAAACAGGTGCCGCAGAGTGTTGCCGAAGAACTCGCCAAGAAAGCTGCTGAAGAAAAAAAGAATGTAGCGTAAACGGGGTGCGAAATCGATAATAGGTGCCGGTTGCAAATTCTATTCGTATTATGGCGAAATTGAAAGATTCTGAAGACTTGGATTCCCTAAAATATACCGGAAAAGCCGTTGGACCAACGTGTGGCAGTGGTTTAAGCGCATCCGGGAATTTAGGATACGGGAACAAAAAACCTGGCTCGAGTGACTTCAAAGCACTTGCCGCATTATCTTTTCCCGACGGCAGATTCCCGGCCGGCCCGGCTGACAATGCCGATCCGTTTCAAAAACCGGCGGAAGTCATTCAAATTAAAGAAAGGTATTTCACCATGCTGAAAAATGATCTTATTTTAAGAAACCCATTGCGTGTATTCGGCCACGAAAATGACGACATCCTGGGCAATGGGGAATTTGGCGCTGTGCTGGCCCGTGCCGGTGTCGGCAAAACCGCCTTTTTGATTCAACTGTCGCTCAATGCGATGCTGAGGGGCAAAAATGTGCTCCACATCAGCCTGGCGGATCCGGTCAACAAAGTCAGCCTGTGGTACAAGGAAGTTTTTAGTCTGATCGCCGACCAGTATGAAGTGGATCCCATCAACCAGCTTTGGGAATCAATTTTGCCGTACCGGTTCATTATGACCTTCAGGGTGGAGGGATTCAGTGTACCCAAACTGCAGGAAAGACTGGCGGACCTTACCGAACAAAAAATTTTCGACCCCCAGCTGATCATTGTTGACGGGTTTCCGTTTGATGATTCCGGACAGAAGTCACTGGTCGAATTCAAGCAACTCGTCAATCAGCTGAATATGCATGCCTGGTTTACCGTACGCACCCATCGCCACGAAGAACCCGGCCCGGAAGGAATCCCCGCCCAACTGGCGCAGGTAGCCGACTTATTTGAGATTGCCATCCAGCTCGTACCGGTGGGCAAGGAGATCCACGTGAAGGCTCTCAAAGGGGGAGAGTCATTTGCAGATCAAGTTGATTTACGTTTGGATCCGTCAACCATGCTCCTGAAAAATATGCAGCCCTGACAGAAAAAATACAGAATATCGAAACCCATACTCACACTCCCCGATTCCTCTCAGCTCGCCGTGCCGTTTCTTTCTCAGAAATTATCCCTACCATCCTGTGAATACCCGAAAATGCTCGGGTAGTTTAACAACCGATTCGGAGGATATCGTCAAAATAAACGCATGCTTAATGCCCAATTTTTGACTTGCCCAGCGAAATCTTCATCGGCGCCATAGGTTTGCACTTTTAATAAAACCACGAACTGCCCCACCTGGAGGACCCAAACGGGTCGTTTGCAGCGCAAAATAAGGCTGTGCGATTTAAAAACAACCGGCGCCTGAGCCTCGATGGATACACAGCCTTTGGTGGTTGATGGCCGGCGCCTTTGAATTACCTGAATTGCGCCTAAAAAAATAGTGGCATAAAATTTGCTTTGTTTCACCAAAAATAACTAAAAATTACGATGCGGGAGAGAGCAGAATATGAGCAGAAATGAAGGTTATACACTCATAGAGATTATGACGGTACTTGCCATCATCGGCATTCTGGCCGGCATCATCATTCCCAATGTTATTGGTTGGCTGCCCAATTACCGGCTGCGCAGCGGGGCTGAGGAAATACAATCCGCGCTTCAGTTGGCCCGGCTTGGTGCAATTAAGCAAAACACGAGTTCGACGGTCACTTTTGACACAGGTAATCACACTTTTTTAGCAACGGTCAGCGGACAAACCATAAAAAGAGGGGAAATGCCGGCCGGTATCCTGATTGATTCAATTACAAGTCCGTCATCTCAGGTCCAGTTTAATAGCCGCGGAATGGCAAATGAGTCTACCGGCGTCATTCGAGTGAGAAACAATCAGGGTAAATTTAAAACCATTGCCGTGAATATCGTTGGTAATTCCAGAATCAACTAGGACCTAAAGGGATTAAATGTAATTGGCTCAAAGAATTTTGGTGAGACCATTTTCTAACGTGCAATGCGAATTCACAGCCGTGGTGAAATGCGATGAGGATGATGTTGCTGATAAAAAATAACAGAGGTTTTACCCTGGTCGAGGTGTTAGTGGCCCTGGTGATTGATTTCGTCGTGTTGGCCGGCATCTACACAGCTTTCTATTCCCAGCAGAAGTCACACGTCAAAGAGCAGCAGGTGGTCGATGCCCAGCAAAATGTGAGGGGCGCTGCCGCATTTATGGCCACTGAAATCCGGCTGGCCGGCATGGACCGCAAGGGAACCGCCGTGGCCGGTATTCTGGCTGCCGGGCCCCATTCCGTCCAGTTCACGCTGGATCGAAATGACGACGATGACATTGATGATGCATATGAAACCATTGCATACGGATTTTCGGCCGCCGCGGATGTTGATTTGAATGGCATTGCCGATGCCGGAGCAGCACCAATCACAAGATTTTCGGATACGAATGATCATATCGCCGAAGATATCCATGCGATTGGCTTTGCCTATGCCTTTGATGATGATCGCGACGGAGAATTGGATTTCAATGACGCCCCCCCTTTTAATGGTCGCCTCGATCCGGGCGAAGAAATTTGGGCTTATGATTCAGCCGAACTTCCGGCCGTGGGGTTGGATACAAATATCGCCAACGGGGCACCTTTGCCGGTGGCGGTAAGTTTCGACAGAATAAGGGCGGTGCGGATCTGGATTCTGGCCCGCACGAGAAACCCGCTGCGGGGCGAGGCTGTCTCAAATAACTACGTCGTCGGCGACAAAATTGTCAATATCACTGATAATTTTCAATACCGTCTTTTGACCGCGACGGTTAAGTGCCGGAATATGGGACTCTAATGACAGCGCCGGCGAAACGGCCATGGACTGAACACAAAAGACTTCAGGAAAGGTAACCAGCATGCCGAGTACGAAGAAAAAGAAAAACAACCACGGGATAGACAACAAGGGATTCACCCTGGTGGAAGTGATGATCGGTATGGCTATTTTTGTAATCGGCTATCTGGCCGTTGCTTCGATGCAACTGGTTGCCATAAAAGGCGATGCCAGCGCCCGCAAAACCACCGAGGCCGCCACCCTGGCCACCGATCAGCTGGAGACACTGATGGTCCTTCCTTATGACAACATCGAAAGTGGCGGTCCGGTGACCCAAGGCGCCTATACCATTTCTTGGCAGGTTGCCGATAACACACCTCTGCCCCACACCAAAACCATCACCGTTACGGTCAGTTGGCAACACGGCGGCACGCGCAATTTTGAGGCCACCTACCTAAAGACTGCCAATCTATGAGCCGGGCAAGCCCGGCAAATCTCAAAAAGGACATTGCCATGAAACCCAGATGTTTTCCCGGTAACAGTCAGGACGGTATGGTAACGATTGTAGCCCTCCTCTTTTTGATAGTTTTGACCATAATGGGCACATCCGCCATCAGCACCAGCACCATGGAGGTGCAGATCGCCACAAATGACGAAATCCATAAAATGGCATTTTATGCTGCCGACGGCGGCGCTGACTTGGGCTCCGAACTCGTCGAGCTCAATGTTGCCTGCCCCACCGGCTTTGCCGACGACAACCTGACGATCAGCTCCATCAACATCATCGACAAGGACTTTTGGATGCAGCAGGACGAGCCGCAAGATGGTGCAAACCACGTCGTGCCCTACCCAACCGATGCAGAGCGGGATATTCTGATTGGGGAGGATTCGGACAACCACACCAATCTGTCTATTTTCGGTCAAACGGCCTTTGGTGTCGGGGGTGCCATTGAAATGGCCGCCGCGTACGAAGGCAAAGGCAAAGCAGCTGCCAGTGGCGGCGTCACCCTCGATTACCGGATATTTTCCCAACACCTGGGCTATGCCAATAGTGAGAGCATTGTGGCAATCCATTGGCAGCATGTGGTCGGCACCGAGGGCAACTGTATGTATTAAAATGCAAGTCCGGTGGCAATCCGTGGGCTGTAATTTCTCGAATTGAACCGGCCGGAAATCCTGAAGGTGTTTCAGTTGCACCGCCTAAAAATGGAGTCTTCTTTATGAAATATGTCTGGAAATATACGTCAACACTGCTTGCGGTAATTCTATTGGTTGCATGGAGTCTGACCCGTCCAACGGCGCTCCACAGTTCTTGTACCGCCGGTGTCGCGGTGCCGCCGTTTCTGGCCGCCGGATTGGACCCCAATTTACTGCTGATGATCGACAATTCGGCCAGCATGTATGATCTGGCCTATGTGCAGCCGCGGGAAGAAGGCTACTGCTACGACGGCACCTACACCGATGCCGGCGGCAACCTTGTCGAAGGTTACTCTGCCAACAATTCCTATGCCGGCTATTTCGATGCCGCCGCCTGGTATTCGTATAATCTGACGTCCGGCCAATTTGAAGTCAAAACATCGGCAGAAGCGCAGGCGATCTGCATTAGTGCCAGCTACACCCACAGCAACGCCGTTTGCATCACGGTCAACGAATCCGTCAGCCCCAAGGCAGTGAACGCTTTTGCCGCCAACGGCAATTTTCTCAACTGGGCGACAGCCTCCAAACTGGACGTCCAGAAAAAAATTCTGACGGGCGGCAAGTATGATGCGCCTGCGGGGCGTCTGGTAATGGAGTCCCGGGGCTGTCTGGGCCGGCGTTTTGTCAAGAAAATAGCGGTCAGCAACACGGGCGGCAATACCTTCTATTTGACCCTGGGTATCCGGCCGCCGCATGATTCCGAAAAAGTAGATGCCGCCGATGATACCACCCGTATCGAAATATTCGATGTCACCGCCGACGGGTTCAACTATGACGCCTGCCGCCAGGCGCTGAACGAGTTAAATTCGGACAGTCCCAACCTGGGTCGGCTAAAAGGCTATGTTGACGACTGCATGGGCTACGGCGGTGGAAACACATCGGATTCGATGTCCGCCTTTAACCATGCCCTGCAGGAATGCTGGTATTACAACAAACACGGGGAATGGCAGCCGGGATCCGGCACGGTTGTCTCCATGAAAAACGACTGTGAAAAAGTCTACGAAGATGGGGTCGACCCCACAAGTATTACCCCGGACGATCGGGGCTATGTCTGCTACGGCGCGTATGGACCGGTGCCCCCGGACGGCTATATCGGCCGCTGCTGGGAGCCGGCGGATTCCGGAGAAGATATGACCTGCGCACCCAGAGCCTGCACGGACGAACCGGAATCCGGTGCAGCTGAAATCTGTATGGGCGGCTATGTCTATTACTGCTCCGGCAATTATAATGCAAATAAAGACACCTGCAATAAACCGTGGCTGCCCAAGCAGATCTGTACCGGCGGCGGAACGCTGGCCGTAGCCGGCTGGACCGATGATGATGCGGATGGAGGGGATGCCTGCGTCGATCAGGCTATCAAAGATTACTGCGGTATAATTGAAATTCCCCAGGTAATCGATCCCAGTGATGCGGCTGACGATACCGGAAATGTCTGGAACGCCCCGGCGGTCCTGATCGACACCGGCGTGCTTTCGCAGTTGAACGAACCGCTGATGGTGCTTCAGGGCCAGATTGCGCAGGCAACGGCACCCACGGGACTTATCCAGGAATATGCCGATAAGATCCGGATGGGCGCCATGGTTTTCAATGACGACGGCTCGTTGAGCGAATGCAGTCAAACCGATCCCAACATTCTTTATGGCTGTGCCGATCCGGCCAATCAGGACGGCGGGCGCATCATTTCTTATATCGATCAGTCCGGCAGCCACACAACTGATCTCATTACGGCCGTCAACGCCGTCAAGGCCACTTCCTGGACGCCTCTGGCCGAGGCGATGTTCAATGCCATCGGCTATTATACCCAAACCGACACCCGGCGGCTGAATGCAACCGATTTTCTAATGGACAACGACCACCCGGATCCGGTCACGGCCTGGTGCCAGAACAACAATATTCTGATTATCACCGAGGGTGCCTCCACGGCCGATCTGAACTTAACGGTCGGCAGCTTTGCCGCCGCGGCCGGTCAAAACGACGGGGACACGGATGTTACATCCTGCGGCACGCTTGACGGCAGCAGCCTGCTGGACGACCTGACGCATTATGCCTGGCGGGGGACCGATATTTTCGGACTGGGAATACCCAATCAGAATATTATGACCCATATAGTCGTAGCCGGTACCACGCGCGCCGGCGGAACGGGCGAGTGCGATCCCGCGATCCTTTTAAACGACGCCGCCATCAATGGCGGCACGACGGTGTATCAAGCCAACAGTCCGAATGAGCTGCAAGCCAAACTCGAAGCCGCCTTTGCCACCATTCGGCAGGGGGCGGCAGCGGGTTCGGCCGCCTCGGTCATCTCCGCCTCCCGGGGCGGCGAGGGGGCCATCTATCAGGCGGTTTTCTGGCCCCGCCTGGAAGTCACCAACGCCGATCCGGTCGACTGGGTCGGCGAAGTCCACGCCCTGCACATCGATGCCTACGGCAACATGTTTGAGGACACCAACGGCAACCGCACGTTTGACGAGGCCGATCAGCAGGTGATTTTTTACTACGACGATCAGGCCCAAAAAACCAAAGTCTGTGTGGATCCGGTGGATCCCGCGACGATCTGCAGCGGTATATCCAAAGATATGGATGAAATTAAGTATCTATGGTCCAGCACGAAGTGGCTGGCCGAAATTACCGACGGGGACATTGTTTTCAATCGAGACGCCACCACCAGCTATATCAGCAATGAAAATAAGCGGTATATCTTCACCTGGAATGATCTTGACAATGACGGCAGTGTCGCTGACAGCGAAATTCTGGAGTTTGTTTCGCGGGACTGGGCCGGTCTGACGGTGCCGGCCGGCGCCAATCGCGGGCCGGTCACCATGGATTTCGGCGTCGTCACCTCCGACGAGGTCAATGTCATCGTCAACTGGGTCCGGGGCCTTGACCAAACCGGCCTGCGTCGGCGGCAGCTGCCCCAAGACTTTGACCTGAACGGTACGACCGAAACCGTCACCTGGCGATTGGGGGATGTGGTTCACTCCACCCCCATTGCCGTCTCAAGACCGGCCGAAGGCTACCATTTTATTTATCGCGATCCATCTTACGGACTGTTTGCTGCACGGTACAACAATCGACGGCACGTCATTTACTTTGGTGCCAACGACGGCATGCTGCACGCGGTTAACGGCGGCTTTTATGACGAGATCCAAAAAAAGTTTTGCCTGACGGCAGACTGCAGCAATGAAACAACAGGGCCGGCGCTGGGAGCGGAACTTTGGGCCTATGTACCCTACAATCTTATGCCGCATCTGAGATGTCTAACCGATCCCAATTACGAACACAAGTATTTTGTCGATTTGAAGCCCCGCATCTTCGACGTTCAGATTTTTGACGACGACAGTCTGACCACCAACATTCATCCCGGCGGCTGGGGGACCATCCTGGTGGGAGGCATGCGCTTTGGCGGCGCCCGTATCGCGGCCAATACCATTGACGCCGACAACGACAACGCGCCGGATTATGCGGCGGACACCCGCCAGTTTACTTCGGCCTATTTTGTTTTCGACGTCACCGATCCGGAACAAATCCCCGTCCTGTTGGGGGAACTGACGTTTGAAAACTCAACATCACAGACGGATCTGGCTTTTTCCACCGCCATGCCGACGGTGGTTCCCATGAAGACCGGAGTGAATACCTCCGAGTGGTATCTGGTTTTTGGCAGCGGGCCGACCGCGATTGACGGTACCAGCACCCAGCAGGCCAAAATTGCGGTATTTCCCTTGAAAGCCCTGCAGGAATCCCCACGCGCTGCGCTGCGAATACCTGCCGCTGCGCCGACCGTTTTGAATGAAGCCGGCCGCTTTCTGCTTTCGGCCAACAGTTTTGTCTCCGATCTAATCACCGTAGATTATGATTTAGTTGGAAATTACCGGGCGGATGCGGTTTACTTCGGCACGGTGGAGGGAACCTGGGGCAGTTGGGGCGGCAAAGTCTACCGCCTGGTCACCCATAAAGAGGATGGAACCGGCCAGGAGGTTGCATCCAAACCCAGCGATTGGGCCAGTCTAATTAGCGCCCCGCTTACAAACCCGCTGCCCCTGATAGACGCAGGCCGCCCGGTTACGGCTGCTCCGGCCATCGGTTGGGACGGCAAATATCGCTGGGTATATTTCGGCACAGGCCGTTTTTTGGCTGCCGACGACAAGACCGATTCCGGCAGCAATGCCCAGGAGACTTACTACGGCATCAAAGAACCTCAGGATTGTGACGGAAATCTGACCTGGAAAACCGTAATCAAAAACCCGTCCACAGCCACTACCACACCGGGTGAACGGGGATTGCTGCGGGTTGATCAGATCCGTGTTCAAGAGGCCGGCACCATGGAAAGTTCGACCTTATCCTGTATGGGTGGTGTCGATACCTGTCTGCCCGAGGTGGACGGCAGCAAAATTGACACTTTCGATGAATTGGTCGCATACATCGTGGGCGGCGGATGCGAGTTTGGCGTGCCGACCGGAATCGATGGCTGGTACAAAGAGTTAACCGATCCGCGGGAAAGGAATCTGGGACAGGCCACCGTTATGGGCGGGCTGCTGACTTATACGACCTATCAACCCTGGGAGGATGTCTGCCTGCCGGAGGGCCTGGCTTTTCTCTATGGGGTTTATTACCAAACCGGTACCGCCTGGCACGAAAGCGTCTTCGGAGGAGGTCATAGCGGCGCCAACGTTGTGGATCGACTGGCTATCGGTCGCGGACTGGCCCTGACCCCCAACCTGCACGTGGGCCGACAAATCGGCAGCAAAGCCTTCGTGCAGACCAGCACCGGGGCCATTGTCGAGATTCCGCAACCGAACTTGCCGATTAAAAGTTCCAAATCGGGCAGAACAAAATGGGATGAAATAAAAAAATAAATATGAGGGGCCAAAGGACCAGGTTTTCGATCTTGAATAAATACCTGGCTGCCGGCCATCAGTTGTGCGGTTCATATGCTTTCATTTTTGAAATTCGGATTTCAAAAACGAAACGACATGTCAAGACAGCGCAGATCGGATTGGGCCGGTTCAATGGGCAGGACATTAAAAAATCTGAATTTCAGCCGCCCCGGGATCAAATAAAAAAGGCTTGCATGATCTTAATAAAACCTGCAAGCCTTCCTCGATTATGAATGGAGGCGGCATCCGGATTTGAACCGGAGAATG
>CAYTBC010000078.1:0-20437 GCA_964435765.1 uncultured Desulfosarcina sp. | reverse complement strand
ATTTGATCTGGTGATTACCGACATGACCATGCCGCATATGCCCGGCGATGTTCTGGCCAGAGAATTAATTTCGATCCGCCCGGATATTCCGATTATCGTTTGCACAGGCTACAGCGACCGGATGGACAGCGAAATCGCCGACGTGATCGGCATCCGGGAGCGGGTCATGAAACCGGTGGTGATGAAGGAAATCGCCCAGATTATCCGGCGCGTGTTGGACGAAGACATCGAGAAGCCAAGGCCATCTTATAAAATCCGATAACCCTTACATAAATCAGCGGGGCCGCCCTGAACAGGGCGGCCCCGCTGATTTATTTTTATTCCGTTCTTTCTTCCATCAGCTTCTTTTTGGCTTTATCGTACTCTTTTTCTGTAATAATGCCCTTGTCATATGCTGCTTTCAAATCCTGCAACTCTTGACCCAGAGTGGTCGTGGTCGTTTTTACATCGGTTTGGCTTTTGCTGCCTCCGCAGGCGATAAAGTTGACGCTCACCAAAAGGATAAGAATCAGCGTAAACACCCTCAGAATTTTCATGGATCAATCCTCCTTTCCCATAAAACCCAACTTGGCAGTTAATACAAATATGACGCTCTTTCTAAGGCAGCTCTTTTATCCAGGACCCATCCTGAAACCAGCGCTTATTCAGCATTTTCATCTGACCACTGGCATCCAGCATGGTCAGAAAATTACGCAGCCAGTTAATCAGCAAGGTGTCTTCGGGGATTGCAATTCCTAAGGGCTCTACGGTAAATTTTGATTGCCCGGCCACCAGCCCTTTGTCCTGAAAACGAAAGGCCGTAAAAGCACAGTAGGGATAATCGGCCACCAGGGCATCGACTTTGTCCTGAAAAAGCATATCCACCGCCTCATCATAGGATTGGGTCGGCACCAGTTGGGCCTTGGGAGCGGTTTGTTCAACGAAGGTTTGACTGGTTGAATTTTTTAAGGCGGCGATTTTGAGCGCCGGATTGTTCAGACCTTCGGCCTGCTGCAACTCACTGATTTTTTCGGGTTTGGTTAGAATCCCCTTGCCCGACACATAATAGGGGCCGACAAATGCCACTTTCAGATTACGCTCCAGCGTCATCGTCATGCTGGATAAAATCATGTCGACCTTACCGGCGGTCAAAGCCGGCAGCAGCTCGGCAAAGGGCATGGTGGCAAATTTTATATCGACTCCCATATTCTTGGCGATCAATCTGGCAATGTCGGCATCATAGCCGATGATTTTTCCGCTTTTGTCGGTAACGTTCAAAGGGGGTTGGGTACCGGTGATGCCCACAATCAGTTCACCTTTCTTGAGGATGTGATCCAGGGTCTTGCCCGCGGCCGCGATGTTCGCCCCCAAAAATACCAGGGCGGAAACCAGCACTAAAACGAGAGCTTTTTTCATTAATTTTCTCCTTTTGAGGTTTGTCGTTCTTACTGCGTTTTTTACATTAGAGTCTTAATTATAATTTCTTTGCATTTTCCGACTGGCATTCAGCGGTTCAGGCCTGGCAAACGATGCCGGCAAATTTAGACCTCAGCAGATCAAGATCAAGCGGTTTCAGCATGTAGCCGCTAAATCCCAGCGAAGACGCCCGTTCCTCATTTAAATCAAATTCACTGGCGGTGATGGCCAAAACCGGAGTGGGATACTCAGCATTTTCCTCAAAACGGCGTATTTCCGCCGTCAGCTCATAGCCGTTCATTTTCGGCATTTCAATATCCGTCAGAACCGCATCATATTTATTTTTGCAAAACTTGTCCAGCGCCTCTTTGCCGTCAAGGGCCGTGTCTACCCGGTAATTCAGAGAGGTTAGCTGACTTCGCATGATCTCCAGGTTGATCTCATTGTCTTCAACCAGCAGGATCCTCTCAATCCGGCGGCATTCACCGATATTGAGATATCGGCCGTAGGCGAGACTTTGGCGCTCTTCATCAAAATCGGCAAAGGTCAGTGCAATGTTGCGGAAGGTATCTTCCAATTCGACAAACGCATCGACGATATCGGGATCAAAATGCTTGCCTTTGCCTTCCATAATGATCTCCACGGCCTTTGCATGGGGAAACGGCGGTTTGTAAACCCGCTTGCTGATCAAAGCGTCGTAGACATCTGCCAGGGCCATCAATCGGCCGGAAATCGGGATTTCATCGCCTTTCAGACCCTGAGGATAACCGGATCCATCCCATTTTTCCTGGTGCGTATAAGCGATTTCTCGGGCGTAGCGTAAAAACGAATCGCTGCCCAATTTTTGCTCGGTGATGCGCAGAGCTTCTTCGCCATAGGTCGTGTGCTTTTTCATCTCCTCGAGTTCTTCATTTGTAAGACGACCGGCTTTGAGCAGAACATTGTCCCGCACCCCCACCTTCCCCAAATCGTGCAGCGGGGCTGACAAATAAAGCAATTCAATGGTCTCATCATTGAGTTCAGCACAAAATCGGGGGTGATCCTTGAGGTGCACGGCCAGAACTTTGACATAATTCTGAGTTCGTTTGATGTGACCGCCGGTTTCCGGGTCCCGATACTCGGCTAAGGTGGCCAGGCTTTCAATGGTCACCGCCTGGGTGAGCGCCAGTCTGCGTGTGCGTTCCGCCACGAGTTTTTCCAAATGGTCCTGATGCCTTTTCAATTCAAGATGATTATGCACGCGCGCACGCACCAGCTCCGGATTAATCGGTTTGGTAATATAATCCACAGCCCCCAGGCCGAGTCCTTTGGCTTCGTTTTCATCATCCGCCAAGGCCGTAATGAAAATCACGGGAATAGGAGCCGTGTTTTTATCGGCCTTTAACCTTCGACACACCTCATAGCCGTCCATCTCCGGCATCATGATGTCCAGCAAAATAATGGAGGGGTTGGCCTTTTGGGCAATCGCCAGCGCGGTTTTGCCATTTTTGGCAATCAGCAGTTTATAGCCCAGCCCATCCAGCGTTTCGTGCAGTAACTGCAAATTGGTGGTATTGTCATCCACCAACAAAACTTTTTCGTCCCTTCTGAAAATGTCATCGGATAATTTGGCATGGTCCGGCATGTTTCAACCCTTCAATTTAGTTCAATCATCCGTTGAGCGGTTCGGGGTTTTCCGCCTGGACGCGAAAACAATCAGTTTCGATTAAATTACGACTTTCCGATTACAATAGGTTCATTTTAGGTCAATGGCAATATTATTTTCCAAAGATTTGAATGTGAAGTTATTATTCGAGTGAACCTATAGTGGGCGGGAAATCCGCAGAGCAGGACAACTTAAGGACAGGAATGGAAAAAACTTCAAGCGGTGAACTTTATGAAGCGATCCGTCCGCTATTACCAGTTCCATTTGCCGAATAATCTTTCGATTTCGCCGGATTTGACCAGGTCGGGAAACCGATGATCAAATATTTTTTTGAACGTATTGCCTTTGCGGTTGTTGGCAAAGACGATGTAGCGGTCGAGTTCCAAAACCGTCTCAACCGTATAGCGGGTGACTTGAACAATGCCCTTGTTTAGAACGGATTCCATGTCGTTGCGCGTGTCCATGAAAAAATCGACCCGGTCCTGGTCCAGAAGACGCAAAATCTCCTCTCTGCTGGGTGATTCTTTCTTAATCACGGGTACCTCCAAAAATTGATCGTAGTCATAGCCCGTGATCCAGCCAACTTTTTTGTTCTTTAAGGTCTCCTGACCGTTCCACGGAGACAGCCTATTTTTCTTGAACAGCACCAGTACATAATCTTTAACAAATGGATATTGGGCAGCCAGGGTGCCCTGGATCATATCCGGATAAATGCCGACGGCGGCATCCACCTGGTTTTTTTTAACCAGGCTGACCGACCCGTTGTAAGATTGAATGATGAATTTGGTTTTGATTCCCAACGGTTCGTAGACAGCTCTGAGTATATCCCAATACAATCCGGTGCCGTCCCGGTTGGTTGCATTGGTCCACTCTTCACTGGCCAAAATGATCTCAGTGGGTTTATTGCCGGCCATCGTGGGAAGGCAAATCGGACTGAGCATTAAGATTAGCGTGATGCAGATAGATTTTTTCATGGGTCATTCCCTTGTTCCGGCGCGGGCGTGCCGGATTTGCTGTCCGGTGGCAGAATTGGTTGGGACGCTGTGTATAATTTGTATCGGCAGTAATTTCAAAACCTTTAACCTTTCGAGGCGAAAGTTTATTGCCAAATGTTTCAAGCCGCGTTATCTTTGGAACCGGTTGGACGCCGGCGCCGCAAAGGAAGGAATGGAATTTGGGAAATTGTGTCAATCACCCTGATCGGGAAACCAGCTATGCCTGCCTGAAACACAATATTTACATGTGTGCGGAATGTCTGGACTGCCGGGACCCACAAATTTACTGCAAATTCAGATCGGCCTGCCCGATTCATTTCTTAACCAGGCGCAAGGGCAATCTGGATGGTGAGACGGAAACCAAGGAAGCGGCGGGTTGAAGATATAGGCGCAAATTTATCCCGCCGGGATTGATCAAAATGGAAGGCCAAGATGAACAAAATCCAATACGACCCCATCGGCATCATTCATTCTCCCTACAAGACCACCCAAGGGACTCCCATTCAGCCGAGCGGCGCCAAAGGCGTCGCGGGAAGCATAGAAATCTTCCCCGAATATGCTGCGGGACTGGCGGATCTGGGCGGGTTTTCCCACATATATGTGCTATATCATTTTCACCTCACGAAAAAGTTCGCTTTGAAGGTGAAACCGTTTCTGGATGACCGCCAGCGGGGTCTTTTCGCCACCCGGGCTCCCTCGCGGCCGAACCCCATCGGTTTATCGGTGGTGCGGCTCATCGAGATAACCGACAACACCCTGCGGGTGGAGGATATCGACGTGGTCGACGGCACCCCGCTGCTGGATATCAAACCCTATGTTCCGGCGTTTGATGCGCCCAGGGTCGATAAAACCGGCTGGCTCGCTCAAAAAACCGGGAATATCCATAAAGCGGCGGATGATGGGCGGTTTAGCAGGTAACGCATCGAGTTTATCGAAGGCTAAAAAATAGAGAACTATGAACCTTGACCCCTGCGAATACAGGAAGGTTATCAGATTTGGTATGGGATGGCTGATGCCGGCGAGCTGTTCGAAAAAAAATCGCTGCCCAGAAATAACGGCTACCCATTCGCCTTAAAACTCAAGGGCATGGCCCACCGTATTCAGATAAACACGGTCTTTGAATTCATTTGAAAGCGCCAGAAATGCCCGCGGTCCGGTACAGTGCCCGACGACCATCTTGTCAAGTCCGAATCCGCGCAGATGATCAATTATCTTTGCCAGTTTCGCGTCTGAGGCGCTTCCCAGATGGAGCCCGCCCATCAGGGCATGGATGTTATTTTTGCCGGTCAGGTGGGTGATGTGGTTCAAGGTATTGATCACCCCCCGATGGCTGCACCCCAGCAACACCACCACGCCTTTGTCCGTATCCAGAAATAAAGCCTGGTCGTCAGCCAGGGTGTCCGCAATGACCCGGTTGCCGGCCTTTAAAAAAAATCCGGAATCCACAGCTTCGAATTCATTTGCCCGGGGTATTTCTCCGGTGGTCATCAGCCCGGGGGCTATTTCCACCGGGTTTTTATCGAGCCGCAAAACCACCCCGCCGGAGATAATTTTCTCTTTCTCGACGGGAATCCCGATGTATTTGTACTGTTCATTTTCTTTTTTGACCTTGGGACTGAATGCATCCGGATGCGCATGCAGGGTGAAATCCGGGTTGCACGCGAGAATACTTTGCAGCCCGCCGCTGTGATCATAATGGCCGTGGCTCAAAACAACGGTATCGATCCGGTCCAGATCAACGCCTAGCACCCGGGCGTTATTGGCGATGGCAAGGTTCTGTCCGGTGTCGAATAAAATCCGGCGTTCACCGGTTTCAATGTAAAACGACAGCCCGTGCTCGCCGAGCAGCGATTTTCCGCTCTGAGCGACAGCATTTTCGACCAGGGTGGTGACAGTAAAATGCACGAAAGCCCTCACTCCAATTCTGATAGATGAACCCGGAAGAACCGGAACCGAAGAAAATGACGAATGACGAGCGCCAAATGACGAATATCGGACCGCGCCTCTGATCCAAGTCAGTAGTCAACTCCATCAACTCCACGAACTCAATAAACTCAAAAAACTAATCTTTGATCAGGCCGGCCAGTTTTTCGGCCACATCGACAAAAGCTTTGGTGACGGCCGATTCGCGGTGGACCTCCTGGTAGCAGGCACCCGTATCGCCGCAAACAACCATTTTGGGATCAAAGGGAATGCTGCCCAGAAATTTTATACCCATCTGATCGGCCGTTTTTTTGCCCCCGCCCGACCCGAAAAGGGTAATCATCTCGCCGCAGTGCGGACAGGCAAAACCGCTCATATTTTCGATCAAACCAAAGATCTCCATGTTTACGGCTTTGCAAAAATTAATCGACTTTCTGACATCCGCCAAGGCTACTTCCTGAGGGGTTGTGACGATAATCGCCTTGGCATCTGTAATCGTTTGGGCAACCGTCAAAGGTTCGTCACCGGTTCCCGGCGGGGAGTCGATGACCAGAAAATCGAGATCACCCCAGTCAACATCACCGATAAATTGGCGGATGGCCGAAAACTTTAAGGGCCCCCGCCAGATAATTGCATCGTCCTTGTTGGGTGTAAATGATTCAATCGAGATGGCCTTGAGGTTATTCGAATAGCTCATGGGATTCAGCTTTTTATTTTGATTGACCTCCGGCATTCCCTCCAGTCCCAACATTCGGGGAACGTCCGGGCCATGTAGATCCACATCCATGATGCCGACTTTGAATCCTTTGTCGGCCAGCGCGATGGAAAGATTGACCGACGTACTGGTTTTACCGACGCCCCCTTTTCCACTCATGACGAGAATTTTGTTCTTAATTTTCTCCAGAGAGTTTTTTACGGCAGCGTCCTGCGCAGCCTGCTCCTGCTTTGGATTTTTTGGCATTTGACTCTGTATGTCCATCATTCACATAGCTCCTTTAAATATTTTTTTCCTTGATGCGGTAAAAGTCTGTCTTTTGGCAGGCGGGACAGTGAGACGGCCGGCCGGTACCCAAAGGCTCTTCCCACTGATGCTCACAATCCGGGCAGAAAAAAGTCCGCACCTTGCTCGCCAGCTGGTAATTGCCGCCTTCAACGTTGATGGCCTTGCCGTTAATCAAAGCATCCGCAACCGCCTCCCGGGCCCGTTGAATAATCCGTCCGAAGGTTGCCCGGGAAACTCCCATGCGTCGGCCGGCGTCCTCGTGCGACATTCCCAGCAGGTCCGACAACCGGATGGCTTCACGCTGATCAACGGTCAGGCAGACTTCCTCCAGATCAAACATGGGGATACCTCGGGGCTTGAAATAGCTGATTTCAGGGTTGAATGCCACCCTGCGCTCTTTCTGGGGTCTGACCATACACGCTCCTTTATGAGAATATTCTCAAAACGAACATTAAATATCAACCCGTGTATTGTCAAGTATTTTTGCGGCAGAAAAATAAGCAATTCTATATCAGACAGCAGTAACAGATGCGGTCAAACATTCGCCATTTTTAATGGACACCGGAGATTTAATGTTTATATTGGATCATTTTGGAGGAACTAAAAATGAATTTTGGAATCAAAGGAAAGGTCGCCCTGGTGGCTGCGGCGAGCCGGGGATTGGGACGGGGATGTGCTGAACAGTTGGCCGCTGAGCAGTGTCGGGTAGCCATTTGTGCCCGCGACGGGGCCAGGGCTCAAAAAGCCGCGGATGAGATTGCCGCCCAAACCGGCGCCGAAGTCGTGGGCTTCGAGGCCGACGTCAGCCAAACCAAAGATATCAACCGACTGCTGGAAAAGGTGCGGCAGACCCTGGGGGACCCCGAGATCCTGGTGACCAATGCCGGGGGTCCGCCGCCGGGAACCTATGCCAGCACGGATTTGGCAGAATATGAAAAGGCTCTCAATCTCAACCTGATGAGTGCCGTGCATCTGATTCACGGAGTAACCCCGGCGATGAAAACCAAGGGGTGGGGCCGCATCATCGCCGTCACCTCGATTTCGGTCAAGCAACCCATCGGCAACCTGCTGTTGTCCAACATGGCCCGCGCCGGATTGACGGGTTTTTTGAAAACCATCGCCACTGAACTTGCGCCGCTGGGAATTACCGTCAACGCGCTGCTTCCGGGCACCCACCAAACAGCGCGCATTGATCAAATGGTGCAGCACCGCGCCGGCCGGGAGGGCAAACCCCCCGAGGAAATCTATCGCGAAATGAAGGCTGCCATCCCCTGTCAAAAATTCGGTGATCCAGCAGATTTTGGAGCGGCGGCCGCCTTTTTGGCCAGTGAACAGGCCCGCTACATCACCGGCCAAAACCTGCTGATCGACGGCGGCAGCTACGGCGGTCTTCTTTAAACTTAACCTATTGGAATCATTAAGTCTGAAATTCGAAAATCGATATTTTCCGGGATTCTTACGAGATCATCATATTCGAATATTTCAACAGGAGGCATGCAAACATGTTCCGTATAAAAGGCACCGCCGAACCCCGGCAACTCGTGCAAGGCGTTCAATTGTCAACCCTGGTGCACGGTGAAAAGACCTTGATGGGCGAATTCAAGATCGCCAAAGGATCCGCCATCCCACTGCACTCCCATCCCCATGAACAGACCGGAATCATGATTTCCGGCAGGCTTCGGTTCAAGGTCGAAGCAGAAATATTTGATGCCCACAGCGGCGACAGCTGGTGCATACCCGGCAATGTCGAACATTCGGTCGAGGCCCTGGAGGATTCAGTGGTGGTGGAGGTTTTTTCACCGGTCCGCGAAGACTATCTACCCTGAAGGCTGCCGGATTTCAATATAAGAATAAAAACCCCACGCCCACGATGGCAATCAGCGCGCCCAACAAGGCGCGCAAGCTTACCCGCTCCCCCGTCAGGGCCACGATCGGTATGACAAACAGGGGACTGGTTGCAATCAGGGTTTGCGCGACGCCGGCGGCAGCATACTTGAGCGAAATCTGTTGCAGCCAGATACCCATAAAAGTTCCGATAAAAACCGTGAGCAGCAGAATCCCCCATCGCCGGCCAGTATTCAAATTCCGATAGCCCTGCGCGGAAACCTTCATCAGCGGCATGGCGCTCAATACGACGGCGGTGCCGCCGATAAGTCGAATCAGTGCGCTGCGCATGGGACTGATGTTCGCATGGATAAAGGCCGCATGGGATAGGACAGCCCCGGTTGCCTGCCCCACGGCGGCCAGCAGGCCCCAGGCAACCCCGATAGATTTGCGCTCGGCAGCCAAACCCGAATTGCCGACCCGTTCGGTGATGACCCAACTCACACCGGCCACCGTGAATAAAACGCCTAGCCAGGCGCCGGCGGACAAACTTTCTCCCAGAAACAAAAGTGCCAGTATGCCGGTAACCGGTGGAGACAGAATCAGGGTCAACAGGGCTCTGCGCGCACCAATATGCCGAAGGGCGACAAAATAGGCCGTGTCCCCCACGCCAATTCCGATACCTCCGCTGAGCAGCAGCAGGATAGTCGCCAGGGTATCCATGCCGCTGAACAGCCCTCCGCTTTGGAAAAGCACCACCCCTGCCATCGCCATGGCGATGATGTTTTTCAACAAATTCATTTTCAAGGGTGAGAGGTATTGCCCGATGCGGCCGTAGAGAACCGAGGCCAGGGACCACAAAAAAGCAGCGCTGAGCGCTGCCAATTCGCCGCCAAAATGTGAGATCCAACGGAGGTTGTCATTCATTTGGAAAATGATATCGGCATCACATCGAAATGTTTCGAGGCATGAGACGCTTTGAAGAAGCTAAAAGGGGCATATTCGCCCGACGCAGCGCTATGGGGGTACTCCTCCACTGCCTTCGGAGCCGTTGGCGAAAAAATACCGCTTGGTCTAACCGCCGCTGTTGATGATCGTGATTTGGTCATTCAGCGTCCAGAAATCGTAGATGATTCCGATTCCCAGGAATGCGCCGGTTAAAAGATACAGGATGCCGCTGAGCCACTTTCCCATATACATCCGGTGGATGCCAAATAGTCCTAAAAACGTCAACAGAATCCAGGCCAGGTTGTAATCGATGCGGCCTTCCTTGAAGCGCAGATCTGCCCGGCGGTCCATGGAGGGTATCAGGAAGAGATCGACGATCCAGCCGATAAAAAACAAGCCCAGGGTAAAAAAATAGATGGTTCCTGAGATCGGATACCCGTAATAAAAGCGATGCGACCCCGTAAAGCCGAATATCCACAGAATGTAACCGATGCTTTTGCGGTGTGTATCGTTGCCGTTGCTCATTTTTTGTTCTCCTGCGCGCTATTTTTTGATCCCGGCTTCAAGAAGACGAACACTTGGCAAGCCGAATCAACACGAAACGGATGTTGAATATTCATTCGTCAACCCAAAGGGTTCCTTAAATAATCAATCTTCAAGCGTCAATTGTCAACTCCCGAATCCCCTTCCTTCTCCTGCGGCGGCGGTTGCCAGCGGATCACCTGATTCTTGTAATCAATGGTGTAGGGCACGTTTTTTAAAAAATTCATCCCCAAAAGACCGCTGTAGCTCACCGCCTCACCCTCATGGGCAACGATCAGCACCTCGGCCTTTTCCATCGTGAAGGGGCCAACTTTAAAATAGCTTATCTGCCCCGTCTCGACGTAAATATTTTGCCCACCCACCACCTGCGCAAACCCTTTTTTTAGAACCGCGATGTTTAATTGCTCAGCAAAATCACGATGCAGCACGATCTGGGAGGCACCGGTGTCCAGCAGCAGATGGGTGCCGACTTCGATGCCGTTGTTGACCAACGTTACGGGAACCAGGATGCGGTTGTCTTCGACGATAACCGCAGTCTGCATCTTTTCCTGCAATTTTTCTTCGGCTTCCTGTGCCTGTCTTTTTTTTTCGGCTGCATCCGCTTCCTGAATTTCCCGCATCTGCTCAATTAACTGAAGCTGCTGTTCCTGTTCCATCTGCTGGATTCGCGCCCGTTCGCTTTCCTGCGCCCGGGCCCGGTCCTGTTCGGAAAGGCCATCATACCTCTCTCGATAAACCTGGACTTGTTCCTGATACTCCTCGGGTATCTTGGAAAGATCGTCCACATAAAAAACCCGGCCCTCCCGGTCGACATACTTGTAAAATTCCGCCCCTAAATCCAGGGCTGAAAACAGCCCCAAACACAAGGCCAGAATCACGCTAAATATGAATTTTGCGTTTCTGCGCCGCCGAGCCGGAATCGCCCGTCTAAAATGTAAAAAATCAGCCTGGTGCATTTTGGGTAAAAAAATTTTAGGGATAAATCCCGCGTTTGCCATTGCGTGAGAGCATTTGCTAAAAATTGTGTTTACAAAAACGGGACAATTCTTTATAAATGAATCAGTACATTAGACCGCTTTTCAGCCTTCCATTATATGCTATCTGGTTTCAGAATCAAAGCGGTTTTATAGACTCAAGATATCAAATCGCAGCATGTCCATTCAGGCCGTTAAGGAATCGAATGACCACACGTCGGGTTCTCATATTTGCCCCCCTGATCCTCACGCTCATCCTGGTCCAATCATATTTCTGGGTGCCCACCTATGAACAGCAGGCCCGGGGCAATCCCGACCGCCTCGGCGAATTTATCAACGGCTCCATCGGCGACGCCACCCTTCTGAACCCGATTCTTTCGGCCGAAACTGCCAGCAGTGAAATCGAGTCCAAAGTTTTCGAGGGACTTATCGACCGCGACGAAAATCTACGTTTCAGGGGCCGCCTGGCAACTTCCTGGAAAATTTATGAAGAAGCCTATTTCTATGTCAACCAGGCGGCAGTCATCCCCCAACTGGGGCGACTCGATGGACAACAAGTGGTTGATTTTCTCCGGCGGACCGCAAATAAAGTAGACCGGTCGCCCGAGCAGCTCAGCGCCACTCTGTCAAACATCAGAGAAATCTATTTAGTGGCACCGCAAGACTTCAACGTCAACCGAAAAATAGATGATCCGGCCAACAGGGGGAGTAAAAAAGAAGCCCAAATTGAGGTATCCGCGCCCGCCCGGGTCAAACTGGTTTTAGATCAGGTTGACCAGGATCTGTTTCACAACCTGACCCCCTTATTGGGAGACGACTACTTTGAATCTTTTAAAGGCCAAGACTATGTGAAGGCACCGTCGGGTATCGACAATGATACATTGACCGCACTTGGCCGGGAGCTGCTCCCGGCGGTCGAACACAACCCGGTAATCGAATTTTACCTGCGGCCGGGCGTAACCTTTCACGACGGACATCCATTCGAGGCAAAGGACGTCAAGTTCACCTATGAGTCGATTCTAGATCCCAAAAATCTCTCTCCCCGCGTTTCGGACTACGAGCCGGTTAAATCGGTGGAGGTACGCGATCCGCTCACCGTCCGCATTGTTTACAAGAGGCTTTACTCGCCGGCCTTCGGAACCTGGGCCATGGGCATTCTTCCCGAACATCTTCTCAACGCGGCAGCTTTGGAAAAAGAAGCACTGCGCCTCGGCGTCGAACCGGCAGCGTTTTCCATGCGTCAAAGTGCCTTTAACCGGCATCCAATCGGCTGCGGACCGTTTGTCTTTCGCGAATGGAAATCGGACCAGTACATCGTTTTGGACCGGTTTAAAAAGTACTGGGAGGGGCCGCCCAACTATAAGCAGTACGTTTTTCGGATCATCCCCGATCTTTTGACCCAGGAGATGGAATTTTACGCAGGAACCCTCGACAGCTATTCGGTTCAACCCCACCAGGTCCAGCGCCTTGAATCAGACCCGCGCTTCCAGCATTTTTCAGGAACCTCATTCGGCTACAGCTACATCGGCTACAACATGCGGCGCGAGCCGTTCAACGACCAACGGGTGCGCCTGGCGCTGAGCATGGCCATTGACGTCAATAAAATTATCGATTACGTGCTCTATGATCAGGCCGAACGCATTACCGGCCCGTTTGTCAAACAAACCGAATACTACAACCATGCCATCCAACCGGTGCCGTATGATCCCCGCGAGGCTTCCCGGCTGCTGGCCGAGGCCGGCTGGCGGCGCAATCAGGACGGGTGGCTTGAAAAAGACGGACGCAAACTCCAGTTCACCCTGATCACCAACAGCGGCAACGACATCCGCAAAGCAATCCTGGCCATTGCCCAGGATGCCTGGAAACAGATCGGCATTGATGTGCGCACGGACCTTCTGGAGTGGTCCGTTTTCATTCAGGAGCGGGTCAACAAATTGGACTTTGACGCGCTGGTGCTGGGCTGGTCCATGGGAATCGATCCGGACCTTTACCAGATCTGGCATTCCAGCCAAACCGGCCCGAATCAGCTTAACTTTGTCGGATTCCAAAACCATGAAGCCGACGAACTGATTATTAAAATCAGGCAGGAGTACAATTTTGACCGCCAGGTGGAATATTGCCACCGGCTGCACGAAATCATAGCCCGCGAGCAGCCCTACACCTTTCTCTTTGTCAGCAAATGGACCGCCATCCTGGACAAGCGGATCGTGATAAAAGTAGTCGATGACACGAATCACATCCGGTACAAAAAAATTACATCGACCAAGACCGGTGACTACACGTTTCATTTCAACCAATGGATTAAACTTGCCGAAATGCCGGAATTAACGCCCTGACCCGGACAAACCGGAAAAGGCCTGATCCGCGTCCGGCCTTGCGGATCGTCTTCAAACGCCAAAATTGCAGGTTACTAACATCATAAGGTAATAAAGATGTTGTCATTTATCGGACGCAGTTTCATTCAAAAAGCAGTGACCCTTTTTTTTGTTTCGATCGTTTCCTTTTTGATCATTCACCTGGCCCCCGGCGAACCGAGCCAGGTGGATCCGTTGAATCCGAAATTCACCCCCGAAATGGTGGAAAGATTCCGGCAGGCGTTTCATCTCGACAAGCCCCTTTACGCCCAGTATCTTTATTTTTACCGGGATCTGTTCAGCGGCCGAACCATTTCCTGGAAGGACAATCAATCGGTCCTCAAAAAAATATGGGAACGGTTCCTCAACAGTTTGCCGCTGTTCATTGTGGGGACCATTCTGACCTGGACCATTTCATTTCCGGTCGGAATCCGTTCGGCCATCGCCCGGGGGGGATTCTACGACCGCAGCGCGACGCTGTTATCCTATTTTTTAATTTCGATACCCGGATTCTTTTTTGCCTACATCATGATCATACTGGTGGTGACGTACCTCCATGTTCCGGTCATCGGCATGGAAACATTCGGCATCAATAATGCGGGGGATATCAGCCAGGCTATGGATCGCATCTGGCACCTGCTGCTGCCGTCCATTCTGGGCGCCACCGGGGGCATCGCGGTTCTGTCGCGTTATGTCCGCAGCCAGATGCTGGAAGTCGAAGGACAGGATTATGTGCGTACGGCCAGGGCCAAGGGCCTCCCGGCGGAGCAGGTCCACTACAAACACGCCCTGCGCAACGCCCTGCTGCCCTTCGTCACCATGTTTGGTTTGATTCTGCCGGGTTTGATCGGCGGTTCGGTGATTATTGAATCGATATTTTCCTGGCCCGGGATGGGAAGAATGGCCTATGAGGCGATTCTGTCCCGGGACTACCCGGTGATTCTGACCGTAAATTTTGTGTCGGCGGTCCTGGTGCTGGCCGGCACATTCGTGTCCGACCTGCTATACATGGTGGCTGACCCGAGGATAAGAATCTGATGAATGTCAATGCCAACACCGCCTCCGGAGACTTGATTCTGGAAGAGCCGACCGCACCGCGGCGCACCCGGCTGCAGGAGTTCTGGCGACTCTTCAAACGCAACCGACTGGCCATCCTGGGACTGGTTTTTTTCGTCCTCTTCTTCTGCACGGCCCTGGCCGGCCTGTTTTTAACCTCCGGCCCGAACCCGATTTTTGACCCCGCCCAGATCCGGCTGCAGGAGAAATTGCGGCCGCCGCTGTCGAAGGCCAATCTTGAAAGTCTGCAGGCCGACGAAGTCCCGACTTTCGGTATCTATCTTTTCGGCACCGATGATTTGGGACGCAGTGTTTTTGCCCGGATGCTGCAAGGTGCCTGGGTTTCGCTGACCGTCGGATTTGTTGCCGTGGGCATATCGGTTTTGATCGGAATATTCATGGGGGGCTTATCGGGTTATTTCGGTCAGCACCACATCCGGGTAATCCATTTGTTGTCAGCGGGTTTACTGATCGCAGGACTTGCCCTGCTGGCAGCGGTGCGGGTTTACGTCGGCGTCGTCTTCATTGTTTTTGCAATGGTATTTATCCTGTATCCTGCAATCAAAGGGGCTGCGCCGGGAAAACAACCACCGCTGTGGCAACGCCTGCTGCAAAAAAAGACGCTTACCGTGGACACTTTGATCATGCGGTTTGTGGACATTATGCTCTGTTTTCCGAGCTTTTTCCTGATCTTAACGGTGGTGGCGCTGCTGCCGGCCAGCATCTACAACATTATGATTGTCATTGGACTGACCAGCTGGATGGGATCAACCCGATTTGTGCGCGCCGAATTTCTTTCCCTGCGGGAGCTGGATTTCGTCGCGGCCGCTCGGGCGCTGGGCCTGAGCAATTTCCGCATTATTTTCCGGCACATGATGCCCAATGCGATTGCACCGGTTCTGGTGTCGGCCACCATTGGCATTGCATCGGCCATATTGACCGAGGCCGGTTTAAGTTTTCTGGGGTTCGGCGTTCCGCCGCCCCATGCAACCTGGGGCAATATTCTTTCCGACGGCAAACGTTTTATTTTTGACGCGCCCTGGCTCACCTTTATACCGGGTTTTGCGATCTTAATTGTGGTACTGTCGTTTAATCTCTTTGGCGAAGGTCTCAGAGACGTGATGAATCCGAAGCTCAGGGAGAGGCAGTAGAAATTACATATGACAACCCACAACGATATATTATTGTCCGTTGAAGACCTGAAAGTTTTCTTTCGCAGTGAGGACGAGTTGGCCCGGGCAGTGGACGGCGTCAGCTTTGAGGTGCGGCGCGAAGAAACGGTGTGCCTGGTGGGTGAATCCGGCTGCGGCAAGACGGTGACCGCCCTGAGCATTCTAGGCCTGATCCCCAGACCTCCCGGTGAAATTGCCGGCGGCAGGATTATGTTCAACGGCCAAAATCTGCTGGATTGCAGCGAAACCCAACTGCAGAAAATTCGAGGCAACCAGATTGCCATGGTATTCCAGGAGCCGCTGACGTCATTGAACCCGGTCTTTACCATCGGCGATCAGATTCAAGAGGCCATCCGAACTCACAAAAGCGCAAACGGGAATGAATTGAAAGCCAGAAGTGTGGAACTGCTGAAAAGTGTGGGCATCCCATCACCCCAGGATCGAATCAATGACTACCCCCACCAGCTCAGCGGTGGACAACGACAGCGGGTCATGATTGCCATGGCCCTGGCCTGCAACCCGGCCCTGGTGATTGCCGACGAACCCACCACGGCCCTGGATGTCACTGTTCAGGCGCAGATTTTGAAGCTTTTTAACACGCTGCAAAAATCGTTCTCGATGGCGCTGCTCTACATCACCCACGACCTGGGGGTTGTCACCAAAATCGCCGACCGGGTGTGCGTCATGTACGCCGGTATCATCGTCGAACAGGGATCAAAATCCGCGATTTTCGGCGCACCCGGCCATCCATACACCCGGGCACTGCTGGCATCGATCCCCCACCGCTCAAAACGGGGGCAACGGCTGCAAAGCATTGCCGGCAGTGTACCGAATCCGGCCTACAAACCCGCCGGCTGCCCCTTTCACCCCCGCTGTCCGCATGCCGTCGATGATTGCCGGCAGCAATTTCCACCCCTGTGCGACTACGGCGAGGGCCATATGGCCAGGTGTCCGGTGGTATATGAAAATGAAAATGGAACTTAACTCAAAAACCGATTCCACCATCCTCCGAGTCGAGGATTTGAAAAAATACTTTCCCATCCGCAGGGGGTTTTTCCAGCGGGTGACCGGTCAGGTGCAGGCCGTCGAAGGCGTATCGTTTCAAATCGCAAAAGGCCGGACCCTCGGTTTGGTCGGCGAGAGCGGCTGCGGCAAAACCACGGTTGCCAGGATGCTTTTGAAATTGCTGGATGCCGATGGCGGTAAAATTCTTTTCAGGGGGCAGGACATTACCGATTTTTCCGAAAAAGAGATGAAGCCCCTGCGCAAAGAAATCCAGATCATCTTTCAAGACCCTTACGGCTCATTGAATCCGAGAATGACCGTTGGTCAGTCCATTGCCGAGGGTCTGATGGTCAGTGGAATTCGAAATCGAACCGTACAAACGGAACGTCTAGAAAAGCTGCTCCAAATGGTGGGGATGTCTCCGGTCGCCCGGGATCGCTACCCCCATGAATTCAGCGGCGGCCAGCGACAACGTATCGGGATTGCCCGGGCATTGAGCGTCGAGCCCGTCTTGATCATCTGCGACGAGCCGGTCTCGGCTCTGGATGTCTCCATCCAGGCCCAGATTATAAACCTTTTAAAAGATCTGCAGGAACAGCTGGGGCTGAGCTATCTTTTTATTTCCCATGACCTGAACGTGGTCGGGTATCTGTGCGATGAAGTTGCGGTCATGTACAAAGGACGCATCATGGAATATGCGCCGGTCGACGAGCTGTTTGACGCCCCCTGTCATCCGTATACGCATCTGCTTCTGGAAGGCGCCCCGGATTCCGGAATCGAAAAAAAACAAACCCTGATGGATCCAACGGTTGAATTGAAGGAATCTCCGGCCTCCCCGGCCGTTTGTATTTTTCACCCCAAATGCCCACTCAAAGAATCCCGCTGCCTGGAAGAAGACCAGGCTTTGGTCAAAGTGGCTGACAGCCATTGGGTGCGCTGCTGGAAAGCAGCAGAAGGCGGCACGCGCCGTAACTTATAATAAGACAGAGAAGTAAAACGGTCTTTGGTATATCCATGGCTTTGCGAAAATCGAGCATCCAGGATCGAGTATCAAGGCTCGAGCATCCAGAAGCGAAAGGATTTTTCAGCACGTGTACGAATCGGAAATGAATACGCCCAAAACAGAGCTTGAACAGCGCCTCCGCCGCCTGCAAAACCATCTGAGACAACATAACATCGACGCCGCCCTGATTTTGCAGCGCGTCGATTTGTTTTATTTTTCCGGCACTTTTCAGCAGGCTGCCCTTTACATACCGGTCGATGGCGACCCCATCCTGATGGTGAATAAAAATACGGAGCGCACCCGGGCCGAATCTTTCATCGAAACCATCGTGCACCTGGAAAGTCCCAAACAGATTCCGGAAATCCTGAAAACCAGGGGCTATAAACTGCCCCGCTCGCTGGGTTTGGAGCTCGACGTCCTGCCCACCAACCTGTTTTTTACCTATCAAAAGATTTTCAGCGGCGTGGACATCACCGACATCGCTTTGCCCATCCGGGTGCTGCGGGCCGTCAAATCTTCATATGAACTCGACATCATGCGCCAGGCGTCCGAACGCTCGGATCAGGTCGCCGCCTGGGTGCCCCGGATTCTGCGGGAGGGCGTCACCGAACTGGAGCTTGCCGGTCTGGTTGAGGCCGAGGCCAGACGGTTGGGACACCAGGGGATTATCCGCATGCGCCTGTGGGGCAGCGAGATGTTTTATGGGCATCTGCTCTCGGGTCCGGCGGGTGCCGTGCCCAGCTACCTTTCGTCTCCGACCGGCGGTCGCGGCGCCAGTCCGGCCGTGGCCCAGGGCCCGAGTTATAAGACCATCCAACGCCACGAACCGGTGATGGTGGATTACATCTTTGCCTACAACGGCTATCTTTCAGATCACACCCGCATCTATTCCCTGGGGTCTTTGCCGCAGGAATTGCTGAACGCCCATGAGGCCATGCTGCAGGTGCAGCAGATGATCGGCAAAATTGCCAAACCGGGAGTGCCCTCCGGTGAAATTTACGATCAGGCCCTGGCAAAAACCAAAGAATTAGGGTATGAGGACCATTTCATGGGAGCCGACAGCGAACGGGTCCGCTTCGTCGGCCACGGCATTGGGCTGGAGGTCGATGAGTTTCCCTTTCTGGCCGCCGGTCAAAAATTTAAATTGCAGGAAGGCATGACCATCGCCCTGGAACCCAAACTGATATTTCCGGGCCAAGGGGTCGTCGGCATCGAAAACACCCACGTGGTAACAAAGGATGGATTAGAGCAGTTTGGACAGTTTCCGGATGATATCGTCATAATTTAGTTGCTAATCCAAGACCAGAAATCCGAATATCGAAACCCGAAACAAATTCGAAATCCAAATGACCAAAACTCAAAATTTTTGTTGCGTCCTTTGGCCATTTTTATGACAGGTTAATCCATTGAGAGTCTTAATTGTGATTTCTTTGCATTTTATAAAAAAATATTTTCATCACGAAAACACGAAATCTTGAAAGCACGAAATTTATCTTCTCTTCTTTTCGTGTTTTCGTCCCTTCGTGCTTTCGTGATTAATTTGTCCTTTTTAGTTCCGGCTCGTCCGGGTAAGGGTTTAGGGCATTTGAACATTTGAATTTTTATATTGTTTCGAATTTCGTGCTTCGTGCTTCGAATTTTCCATTTCGTATAATTAGGAGGTCGCAATTATTATGAAAACGATACAATCCCCTGCTCAATTACGTGAACTCATTCGGACCGGGAAATGGAATACTCCTACTTCCGGTGAGGCCTCCGGCTATCTGCAGGCCAACCTGGTAATGCTGCCGGCGGATGCGGCCTTTAATTTCTTGCTTTTCTGTGTGCGCAACCCCAAACCCTGTCCGATTTTAGACGTGTTGGAGCCCGGACAGGTCGAGCCGCTCATCGCGCCCGGCGCCGATCTTTGCACGGATCTGCCCCGCTACAAAATCTTCGAAAACGGCGCATATCAAACCGACGTCGAAGATGTCCGCGATGTTTTTACGGAAGATATGGTCAGCTTTTTGCTGGGCTGCAGCTTTTCATTTGAAAACGCCATGCTCGCCGCCGGCCTGCCGATCAGAAACATCGAGGAAAACAAAAATGTCTCCATGTATACCACCAGCCAAAACTGCATTCCGGCCGGCCCCTTTTCCGCGCCGCTGGTGGTCACCATGCGCCCCATGACACCGCGGCAGGCCATCCGGGCCGTCCAGGTGACCACCCGATTCCACTTGACCCACGGCGCGCCGGTGCACATCGGAGACCCCGAGAAAATAGGCATCAAGGACCTGGAGCATCCGCAATTCGGTGATCCTGTAACAATTCGGCCCGACGAAATACCGGTCTTCTGGGCCTGCGGCGTGACCTCCCAGCTGGCAGCCACTTCCGCCCCGCTTTCCCGGGTGATCACCCATGCCCCGGGCCACATGTTTGTCTCGGATCTCAAAGATGAAGATCTGACGATACTCTGAGAGCAATTGAGCTATGAGACGATTTCTGATCTTAATTTAACCGCTAATCATCTTACGAATCACTTTTTCATACTCTGGAAAGTAGCGGCCGATGACCGGAAGATCAAAAGTTCTCAATATGCTCGTATTGCTTTCGCGTTC
>CAYTBC010000077.1:0-20609 GCA_964435765.1 uncultured Desulfosarcina sp. | reverse complement strand
AAAACGCAGGAATATCTGGATATTCCGAGCTTTCGCAACGCCGCCAGGCGGGATGGATCGGCGTATAAAATGTGAAGTTATTTTTGAGTGAGCCCTAAGCTTCGGAACTGAATCTGAATCCCGTATTAGGGCGGGATGAGCATAACCGGACAGGGCGCCTTTTCGAGAATGGTCATGCCCACATAATCTATCCGTGCAATCTTCGGCTTATTCGGATTATCGTGGCTCCCTATCAAGATAAGATCCGCGTTTATTTGGCGGGCAATTTTGCAGATTTCCAGACCCGGGTCGGTCGGGGAATATCCGAATTTGAAATTTGTGAAATCGCTCAAATAAGGTTTAATTTCGGTTTCAAATTTTTGCTTCATCTTCTGGTTGATTTCAGCAACTTTAGGGTGTCGGCCGTCAAATTTCGTCAGTCGATAGTCAAGCGCGTGAAATATCAGAAGTTCTGCATTGTTCTCAATTGATAACCGGATAGCTGTTTCAAGCGCCGATCGACACGCCTGGCTGAATTTAAAAGCCAGGATGATTTGGCGAAACATTCTCTTTCTCCCAATGAGTAATTTTTTTGAAACCTGATGAATTCCTTACAGTTTGATTGTCAAATGATAAATGAGATACTGGATTGGAAGATAGCCTTTTACCGGCTGTGTTGGAATTCGAATTCTGTGCAGATTCAGAAGATCCCGTTGAGAGGGAGATGGGCAACCCAGTAGTGGAGTCATTTCAGCAATTAAGATGGATTATGAATGACACAAAGTGGTATAAAATGTCAAGAATTTTTTAAGCTCTACATAAAATTAATCCAAAATGATGTTCTGTTCGCCTGAATAAATTAAATTTCATAAAACAGCTGGAAAGGGCCAGGCAATTCAGCTAATAATACCATGGTTGGCTTTCGGGCAATTTTTCGTAAGAGGCGAAAAGATCCGGATGATCAAAAAACTGATAATATTTTGCACGATAATTTTTTTTGCGGCTTCTCTTGGCGCTTTTACCTATGGCTGGCATCTTGCCGGTCAAGTCGATGCGCGCTTTTCATCACGCCGTTGGAGCATACCATCCAAAGTTTTTACGGATACGATGCTGCTTTATCCGGGGCTGCGGCTAAACCAGGATCTTTTTCAGGAGAAACTCAGGCGGATGGGATACCGGGAGGTCCCCAGCCTCCCGACCAGAAAAGGGGAAACGCATACAGCTCAGAGCGGTTTTCGCCGGTTCCTATTCTTAAACGACCTTAAAACACCCTGGAAGAATAGACCTGGATTTCAGGTAAAAATTGAATTTAAGGAAAATACAATTGAATCCATTATTCGGCAGGATGACGGCGCTGCATTGCCGCTTCTGGAAATTGAACCTGAAGAAATCATGCTTTTTTTCGGCCTCGAGCGGGAGCGTCGTCAGCTGGTTGCGATCAAACAGATCCCGGAAAATCTTATCCATGCCGTCTTAGCCGCAGAAGATCGCCGTTTTTTTGAGCATTGGGGAGTTGATCCGCGCGGAATTCTGCGAGCTATGATAACCAATCTGCGGCATGGCAGCATTCGACAAGGCGGCTCAACTATTACGCAGCAGCTTGCCAAAAACTATTTCCTGACACCGGACAGAAATCTGATCCGCAAGTTTAAGGAAGTGGTGTTGGCTTTCACCATGGAATGGAAGTACACCAAAAAGGAAATTCTGGAGATCTACCTGAACGAAATTTACCTGGGTCAGAAAGGCTCCGTAGCGATCAACGGCATCGGCGAAGCAGCCTATTTTTACTTCGGCAAATCGGTGCAGGAATTATCGCTCGCCGAGGCCGCCACCATCGCCGGCCTTATCAAAGCCCCCAACAAATATTCACCCTATGTCAACAAAGAAACCTGCCGGGCTCGTCGTAATTTGGTTTTAAAAACCATGCAGAGCCAGGGATGGATATCCGGCCAGGCGCTGCAAGCGCAGCTAAAAGCACCGGTCGAAACAGTCGGCTACAGCGTATACGGCAAAAAAGCGCCTTACTATATCGATTACTTGAGGCAGCAGCTCGAAGCGCTCTATAAACCTGAAGATCTGGCCGCCCTGGGACTTTCAATATACACCACACTGGACTCCCAGGTTCAAATGGCTGCCGAAAGAGCGCTCACAGAAGGGCTGCAGCGCCTGGAAAATAAAATTCCTGCCCTGAAACGCAGTTCACCCGATGGAAGTCTGCAGGGCGCGGTGGTTGTTATGCAGCCGAAAACCGGGCACATTCTTGCAATGGTGGGCGGGCGCAATTACAATGAAAGCCAGTTCAATCGGGTCACCCAGGCTCGCCGCCAACCCGGCAGCGCCTTTAAACCGTTTGTCTACCTCACCGGACTGGATAAATTCACCCCCATAAGCATGCTTTCCAATCAACCCAAAACCTATATGGTCGACGGGCGTGCCTGGGAACCGAAAAATTTCGAACCGGCTGCCATAACCCGGGTGACGGTTCGACAAGCCATTGAAAATTCGTACAACCTGGCTACAGTTGACCTGGCCATGCAGATCGGTCTGAACCCTATAATTGACACGGCCGCGCGCTTCGGCATTTCAACCTCGCTTGAGCCTTACCCTTCGCTGGCGCTCGGCGCATTCGAGGTGATACCATTGGAGCTTGCGCGCGCCTATTGCGTTTTCGCAGCCGAAGGCGTTATAACGTTTCCCTTGGCTCTAAAAGCCGTCGCCGATGAAAACGGCAAAGTGCTCGAGCAGCGCTATTTAAAGGTTGAACGTTTGATTTCAGGTGCAAAAGCCTTTATTATGAACGCACTGTTGCAAGGCGTCATCGACAACGGAACGGGTCGATCGCTGAAAACTTTTGGAATCAACTGGCCGGTTGCCGGCAAGACCGGAACGACCAATAACTACCGGGATGCCTGGTTCATAGGATATACTCCGGACATACTTGCACTGGTTTGGGTTGGTTTTGACAACGGAGACTCCATCAAGGCCACCGGTGCCGCCGCCGCGCTTCCCATCTGGGCGGAGCTCATGAATGCGATTCCCCACCATATTTCCGAAAACAATTTCAGGGTGCCGGATGGGGTCGTTAAAAAGTTTGTCTGCTCGGACGACGGCAGCGCGTTTGTCTCGAAAAATTGCCCCCAACCTTATGAGGAGTACTTTCTGGCGGAAAATGCACCCCCGGAATCAACCCGTTCCGGCGGCAAACCGAGGATCTTAGAACAACTGATCAAGGGCATTAAAGACTTGTTCCAACATTGAAAACCTGGTCTTCGGCCAAAGGCTCTTTTCTCAGGGGGATTGAATTGAAAAATTTATTAATTTTGACGCTTTTTGTCCTGCTGCTTGTCGGCTGCAGCACGCCTATAGCATATAAAGAAACAAGGCCGTCAAGCCCGCGCGAAGATGCCTCGACCCAGCTTACGCAAGAAGGCCGGCAGCTTCTGCAGGCAGGCAATTATGACAATGCCATCAGGCTGCTTGAACAAGCGGTCGGTCTCAATCCCGACAATGGCCCATGCTATTATTACCTTGCCCAAGCCTGGTTGAAAAAAGGGGTATTTTCGGAAGCAAAGGAATTCAACAGCCTTGCCCAGATTTACCTGAAAGACGACAAGGATTGGCTGATCCGGTTGGAAAGGCAGGCGAATCAGATTTCAGGGTTGGAGTAACAAGCTCATAATATTGAGGTGCAAAAGAAAAAAAGACCGGATTGCAATTTTAATTGATCAATCCGGTCAATTATATTTTTCTTGTCTCCCTTATTTACCCGCCTTAACTGCGGCCAGGGTGCCGTTGGTCTCACCCATAAGCCGCGAGGCGGTTAAAGTTATGTCGGCACCGCTCCAGGCTTTTTTGAATCTATTTTCAACCATATCCGCCTGTTCCTGTTTGCCCTGGGCGCGCAGGCTCTGTATTAAACCGTACAAAGACCAGCCGTTTTCCCGGTTGCGGATCAAGTCCTGCCAGTAAATGGCTTCAGCTTCCCCGGGTCGGCCGGCCTCAAGCAAGACCGCCCCCCAGCGACTGTCTTATCCGTAGTTCCAATATCCCAGGGCATTCAATCATGGCAAAGTCGGTTATCGCGGACCTGGCCCACAGGACCAGGTTTTCAATGATCGAATAATATTTGGTTGACAAGGGCCTGATGCTTCGACTATTAAATCGGCTAAGCGTTGTCGTACAGCTATGGCATTCGTGGTGAGGAGAGTATATCGGCAGTGTGCCGCGTGTCGGTATAATGCTAGTCTGGCACCGCATAGCTTCTTTGAACCAGATTACTCCGAGGCAATCAATGACCGGCCCTGGGTAATCTATACGACAACGCTTATCTGGCGCAGTAGAAGGATATTGTTTTCGGTTTATACTACTAACTTTTGGAGGGAAAAATGGTAAAAAAATTGGGAAGGAAGCTTTTATTGTCTACTTTGGCCCTGATGGTCTGCATCGGATTGATGGCCGGGCCTGCCATGGCCAAAATGAAAATTAACGTTGGCTCCACATTCGGTCCGGGCGCTCCGGTTTTCAAGGGCCAGCTGAAGTTCAAGGAACTGCTCGAAAAACGCTCCAACGGCGAGTTCGAGGTCCTGGTCCATCCCCTGGGTGCCATGGGCGGAGAGCGGGACGTTTTTCAAGCAATGAGCAACGGGGGCCTGGAAATGGGTGCTATGGGTTCTGGCGACATCTCCATTTTTTTCCCCAAATACCTGGTCTTCGAAGTGCCTTATGTCCTCAGGGACTATGATCATTTCTGGAAATTCTGGAACGGTCCGGTGGGCAAGCTGATCAATGACGTTCCCTTGAAGGAAAAGGGAGTCATGACAGTGGGGATCGTCTACCGGGGAGCCCGTAACCTGACCGCCAACCGTCCCATAAAAACTCCGGCTGATGTAAAAGGCCTCAAACTCAGACTGCCAGAGATCAAACCCTGGATGAAGGTATGGGAATCCTTGGGTGCCCAGCCTACTCCGATTCCTTTCCAGGAAGTTTACATGGCCCTCAAAACCGGTGTGGTCGAAGCCCAGGAGAATCCGCCGGAGTCAATCTGGTCCCTCAAATTCTATGAGGCCCAAAAGTACATGATGTTGACCGAGCACATTTACTCGGCCTGCAAATACCAGATATCCATGAAATGGTTTAACACTATTGATAAAAAAAACCAGGAACTGATTCTTGCATGCTGGAAAGAGGCCACCAAATACGCCAATGACATGGCCTTGGCGGCGGATAAGGATTTTACCCAACGCTTGCAGTCCGAAGGCGGCATGACCGTGGTAGAGGTTGATAAGGACGCCTTTGCCAAAGCCGTACAACCGGCTATGGACTGGTTGGACAAAAACATGTTTGTCCCCGGTCTTTTGGAAAAAGTACGCAGTATTAAATAAATACGAACATGCTAAATGTCTGGATCAATGCCCGTCCGCGCCGTTTTGGCCGGACGGGTATTTAGATATTTGGAAAGGTAGACGGTTGTGAAAAGATGGGTGGATCGATTCAATGGGCTGCTCCTGGCACTGATGTTCCTGGCTACTTTCTATCAAATACTGGCCCGTGATATTTTTGTCATTTCATCCATGTGGACCGAGGAATTGGCTCGGTTTCTGTTCGTTTGGATCGTATTTTTGGGGGCCGCCACCCTGATAGAGGGCAATGAGCATATCCGCATTGCCATGCTTATCGACCGGTTGCCTTTGACGGTCAGCCGGATGATACGCGTAGTCTCCAACCTGCTGCTATTGGCCTTTGGAGTGGTTTTCGTTTGGAGCGCCTACCTTAATTTCCTGAACAACTGGGATTTTTACGCCCCCAGCATGGATTGGATGCGGCTGAGCTATCTCTATCTGGGCTTGCTTATCAGCGGGGTATTGATGATTTGGAACTTACTGGTCAACCTACTCAAAGATATTTTCCCAAAGCGGTTCAGTGCCGCTCAACAGGGCTAAGCGGGAGTATCTAATGACACTTTATATTGTTACTCTCGGTTTGGTCGTTCTATTCGTGATCGGTATCCCTATCGGTTTCAGCTTGGGAATCGTAGGCTTCCTGGGCTACATCAGCGAATCAGGGAGTCGGATAATCGTTGACATGTTGGCGCAGCGAATGCAATCCGGCGTCAATAACTTTCTGTTGCTGGCCATCCCCTTGTTCATTCTGGCGGCCAAGCTGATGAACACGGCCGGCATTACTCACCGTATCTTTAACTTTGCCCGTGCCCTGGTCGGGTTCTTACCGGGCGGTTTGGGTCACGCCAATACCGTGGCCAGCCTGATATTTTCCGGCATGTCTGGTGCGGCGGTGGTTGACGCAGCGGGTTTGGGTCAGATTGAACTGGAGGCCATGCGTGACGGAGGATACGACGACGAATTCAGCGTAGCAATCACAGCAGCCTCATCTACCATCGGCCCCATTTTTCCGCCAAGTATCCCGATGGTCATTTTCGGCTTAGTGGCGGAGTTGTCCATCGGCCGTTTATTTCTGGGCGGTGTTGTTCCCGGTTTGCTTATGACTGTTTTGCTGATGTTGATGGTGAGCTGGTATGCATCCCGCAAAGGCTATCGGCGCTCCCCGTTCCCACCACTAAAAACGCTTATGGTGTACATCACCAAAGCGATTTTGCCCTTGCTGACCCCGGCAATTCTATTGGGTGGAATTTGGACCGGCCATTTCACAGCCACCGAGGCGGCCGCTGTGGCGGTGGCATATGCTTTGGTGTTGGGACTGTTGGTATATCGCGAAATCACCATGAAAGATATAGGCCAGATACTCATAGACACCAGCAAAGAAACGGCGGCCATTGGCTTCATCGTCTGCGCGGCCAATTTCTTCGGCTGGCTCCTGATGCGCTCGGGGCTGACCATAACGCTGGCCGAAGGCATCGGTGCCTTGAGCACAAATCCTCTGGTCATTTTACTATTGATCAATGTGTTCCTGCTGGTAGTAGGTTGTTTCATGGAACCGGTAGTGGCTATTCTCATACTAGGTCCGGTGCTGATGCCGGTTATCACCAAGGTCGGCATAGACCCGCTTCATTTCGGCGTGGTCATGGTTCTGAACCTTATGATCGGCCTTTTGACACCACCCTTTGGCGTGGTTTTGTTTGTCATGGCCGGGGTGTCTCGAATGCCCTTTGAGCGGGTGGTCAAAGCGACCTTTCCGTTCCTTCTACCGCTTGTGATCGTCTTGATTATGATTACCATCTTTCCCTGGTTCGTTACCGCCCTGCCGGATTTGTTGCTGCCCATTAAGTTCTAAGCTGGGTGTTGGTTGAGCTTATATGAGCCTCTGTCGGTGCAAATCAAAAACCAGGCCGTTTTTTAACGACCGCTCTAAAGGGTGAATGTGATGAATTTTCCCAAAATGATGATAGTGGAACAACAATTCGAGGGTCCTGAACTCACCGATATTCCAGGCGGCGTAAAAAAGGAAATATCCCAACTGGGGCTCGAATCAACCATACGCCCGGGTGACAGCATAGCCATCACGGTCGGCTCCCGGGGCATCGCAAATATGGCCCTAATCATCAAATCCCTGGTCAATGAACTGAGGCTGCTTGGGGCCGAACCCTTCATCATTCCAGCCATGGGAAGCCATGGCGGCGGCACCGCTGAAGGGCAGCAGGCTATCGTTGAGGGTTATGGAGTTACCGAAGATTACGTGGGAGCTCCCATCAAGTCATCAATGGAAGTGGTGCGGGTCGGCTCAACTTCCGAAGGGGTGCCGGTGTTCTGCGATAGACACGCATCCCGGGCAGATCATGTGGCGGTGGTCAACCGGATCAGACCGCATACAGATTTTTTCGGACCCATCCAATCGGGCCTGCATAAGATGATGCTTATCGGCATGGGTAAACATCACGGTGCTCAGATCTACCATCGCGCCATCCAGGACTATTCCTGGGACCACATCATACGGGCTGTGGGCACCGAGGTGATTAAAACCTGCAAGGTCGCCTTTGGTCTGGGCATCGTGGAAAATCAGATTTATACCACGGCCTCGATTCATGGGGTCGCCCCCGCAGATTTCTACGCGCGGGAAGTTGAGCTGCAGGCTCTAAGCCAGTCTTTGATGCCCTCCATCCCCTTTGAGAAACTCGATCTGCTGATCATCGATGAAATTGGTAAAAACATCTCCGGTGCCGGTATGGACACCAATATCGTTGGGCGTAAATACAATGATCACCGGGCCGGCCCATCCGAGACTCCCAAAGTGACCCGGATTTACGTGCGGGGCTTGACTGGGCAAACCCACGGCAATGCCTCTGGCATAGGTTTGGCCGAGTTCTGCCACCAGAAGGTGGTTGACCAAATGGACAAGGCCAGCACTGATCTCAACTGTATCTGCGGATTTCATCCCTCGGGCGCGGCGATTCCCATCACCTTGCCAACCGACACTCAAGCCCTGGAGACCGCTTTGGGCACCGTGGGATGCGTTGAGCCCCAAAACGCCAAGGTGGTTTGGATCAACAATACTCTTGAGATTCAAAAGATAGCTGTCTCGGAGGCTCTGGCCGAGCAGGTCAGGACGCAAACGCGGCTGAAGATTATTCGGGATGCCCAACCGATGCAGTTCGACAACCAGGGCGATTTGCTGCCGATGCTGCAGACGCATTGCGCGTCTTAGGTTGGGAGAGGCGAATGATCAGCATAGAGCAGAAACTTGAACGTCACCGCCGGTTCTGGGACATGGATAGCACCGACCGGCCCTTGATCGGTTTTACCATTGGCGATTATTTTCCGTCCCGCCGCTATCCGGCAGCCCAAAAGCTTTTGGGTTGCACCCGTCCCCTAAACCCGGAAGACGTAGAACCGGCGGCCTTTCTGAATGATTATGAACGGCTGTTTGAATTTAGCCAGACCGTGGAGCAGGATTGCTTCTATGTGGCCGAGCCCTTTACTGGGCTGCCCTGGATGGAGGCTGTTTTCGGCTGCTCCATCAGGGCCGGTGAGGATTCCTTTTGGGCAGATCAAGCGCTTGATGACCTTGCTGACTTTCCCAATGACATCGATCTGGAGACCAACCCCTGGTACCTCAAATATATGGAGTTTAGCCAGGCGTTGGCCGAGCTGGCCCAGGGCCGTTTCATGGTGGGCCAGCCGATTCTGCGGGGTCCGGTAGATGTGCTATCGGCGCTACTGGGACATCAGCAGACCGTATTGGACATGTGTTACCGGCCGGAGAAAGCCCGGCAATGTTTGGAGACGATCGGACGGGTCTTCAAGCGATTCATGATTGCGCACCAAGAGACTATTCCCGACTTCCATGGCGGGCGGGGCATTGGCTTTTACTATTTGTGGGCTCCGGGAAACGTCATTTGGCTCCAAGAAGATGCATGCGCCTTGTTATCACCCAAGCTATACGCTGATTTGGTGGCGCCAGTGGACAGCCACGTGTTGGCAGCCCAAAACTACAATCTTTTTCACCTCCATCCGGCATCATTTTTTATCATTGACCAATTGATCGATATGGATTCGCTAAAGGTTATTCAGATCAACAAGGATGTGGGCGGCCCAACTGTGGAAGAAATGTTGCCGGTATTTAAAAAGGTGCTGGCTAAAAAACGGTTAGTGGTTTGGGGTGAGTTCGATGACGATGAGATCGCCTTGTTGCTGGATCAATTGCCGGCACAAGGGTTGATGTTGCATTTGGTGGCTCCGGATGTAGGTGCGGCGCAGGCGCAAATGGAAACAATTTGTACCTTGAACGCATCCTGACAGCACAAATCTATACTGAAGCGCCACTTAACGCAAACAATAGCTATTGCGACTAATCGAAATAGATATGCAGGCCGAAATCGGAGAGCAACAAAAAAGCCATCAGAAATGCGGTTTCTTGATGGAGCTGTGGCGGAAGTTTCCGGAAAAATGTTTGGGTATCCTCACAAAACCAGGTCTGGAAACGGCCGCTTTGGCGATTTAGCGATTCTACAAAAAGCTCTCTGTGCGGCTTGCCCGATCGAACCGCATCGATCAAACCTGCGCTGTCCCGATGTGCAAAGCGCTCCTGCCACTCGCGGAGAAGCTGAGAGGTTTCCCGACGCCATAGCCCCATGTCGGAATAAAAAGAATCGTAAAGGCCCAGCAGGCGTGCCACAGATAAGGACAACTCGTCTTTGGCCTGGGGGGGGATGTCAAGGAGATATTTACTAAGCAGTACTTTGTAGTATTGCTGATTTCCCCACAGGGATAAGGCTCTGGCTCCTTCAATGAGCTCATACGGATTTTTCGATTCTGAAAAGCGCCTTTCAACCATGCTCAACGTACTGCGCTCGTCAAGCTCCACAAGCGCGTGAATAGCAGCACCGCTCAACATAAAATCATCGCTGCCCAATGCATCGCACAACAGCGGAACGGCTGCAATCACCTTCCAGTGCCCCAACCAGTAGGCTGCAAGATGGGCCGTGGTGAATTGATTAACCTGAAGGTCCTTTTGCAAAATAGCAATTAATTCCTCGCTGGGCTGAGCGCGGACGAGGGCGTTCATGGCCTTTTTACGAATAAAGATACTGGGAGAATTTAAATAGCGCTCCAAATCTGCCTGGTAAATCCGCGAGCCGGAGTGCATCAAGGCCTGCAGCGCCCTGGACTCTTCATCTTCCCGTTGAAGCGTCAATGCCCGTTTGACGGCATGAATAGCCCGCCAATCCCATGGAGAAAATAAGGCATTGAGTGAATTCCGGACTCCTTGAGATTTTAGAGGAGATATCTTAAAAAAAATTACAGTGCGGGCAATTAAGAGTATCACCAGCCCGCAGTAGAACCAACGGAAATGCCGCAGTGGGTCGGCGGCCATAGCCCCTGAAAGTTTGATCACTTCGAGCACCCAGCCGCCCAGACTCAGTGCCAAACCAGCCGTGATACCCCCCAGCGCCCGGGTAACGATCCCCTGGGCCAGTTGATGCTCCCTGTGAGAGATGCTGATGAAATAGTGCTGCATGGCGGCATTCAGCGCTATAGAGACATATCCATTTACAAAGAAAAGAATGGCGATTAAAAACGCATTGAACGCCACGGGCAGCAGGATCACCAAGATTACCCCACCAAGATCCAGAAAACCGGTGATTACCAGCAATGGACGGGACCCAACCCGATCTAGAAAGACGCTGTAAGTGTAGGACGCGATGATACCACCGACCATGGCGACTAAAAAGAATAACATCACTTTTTGGTCGGTCAAGCCATATCCTTGTTTAGCGACCAGAATTCCAAAAGCGTAGGTTAAGCCTTGGGTCAACGGAATTCCGATCATCATGGCCATAAACCATTGCCGACCTCTCGTGGCAAGGCCCCACTTGAGTTCCTGCCAAAGCTTAAAAGGAGCGGTGTTTCGAAAAATGCCGGCTTCCGGCACCCGCCATATCGCGTTGGCCGCCACCAAACCACAGGCCATTCCGAAAGCAAGCAGGATTTGATACCGGTAGAAAGGGGCCGTGGCGCCCAGAAAGACAGCCATGACCAGGGTCATCAGAATCGATCCAAACTGAGCGATTTTAGAGGAGTTTGAAATCAGTTCCCCCCGATCCTGGGTGGTGGTCAACTCAGTGATGATTCCGGTAAAGGCCATCAATCCTGCCGCACGACCCGTCATAAACCCAAGAGACCCTAAAAACATGAACCACAACGATAGATTACTGCCAAGTTTCAGAGACCAGGGAGCCGCAATCATAAATGCGGCCGAACAACTGCGCAGAAACCAAAATAATCCGGCGGTGCCGGTAACCCCGCGCTTGGGGACCGTGTAATAACCAAGGACCATGGCAGGCAGCGTGATATACTGCAAAGAGGCGACAATACCCACCCATGTCTCGGTGGCGCCTAAGCGGAGCAGCAGAAGAATAACCACGCCTTCCGCCAGCGACGCCCATGAAAAGGCGTTGAAAAAAGCGAAAATATAGTAGCAATGCTTTCCCCTGGCTCGCTGTTTAAGCGTCAAAGAGGGGATCTTTGGGATGTCAGCCGGCACTATTGAGATACCTCGTACCTTGGTTGAGCGGTTCAGGCCTGCCCAGGCGCGACTGCTTTTGAAGTCTTTTAGAGTGTCATGAAACCGTTGCGGCCGTCAAATTAATGGAATTCGTATATGATCCAGGTCTTGGCCAGGGGTTCAACGTTCCGGGTTGCCCCCCAAACGGCTCATATCAAATGATACCTGCTAGGGTCGGAGGCTGCTGAATGCTTTGACGGCGCCATAGGCCGTTGCCACCGACAGGCCCGAACCGCACTTCATGCGGGTCCAGTCCTGATGGGCCAGGATGATGCCGGCGGCAAAAAGCTTTTCAAATGCCGGGTGTCCGTCGGCGTTGAGGGGGCGCAGCAGGGCGTCGGTTTCCAGGCCGGCCTGGTTGACGGCATGGCCGCCCGGCTCTAAAAAGCGGTCGCGGTGCCAGTGTTTTCTTCCTTCAGGCTGAAACACCGGCAGATCGAAGATAGACTCCCGGATGGCGGTATGATCCGACTGCAATCCGCCGCCCAGAAACCGGCCGGTTGCAAGCAGGATACCGTCGGATCTGATTTCGGCCTCATGCTCGGTTCCGCCGACGTCCAGTTGGAACTCGCGCTGCGCCGTCTGCACCGCCTTTAAGACGTTCTTCTGGAACATGCAGTGCACGCCTTTGGCCGGCAAAAACCTCAGGAAGGCTTCCTTGAGGCGCATCCCCGGAATAGACGGCGGCATGGCCGGAATCTCAAACACGGGTTTTTCCAGCAATTTGCCCAACTCCCGGACAACCTCGTCGGCCCGGTGTATTCCCAGAACGGCCGGCAGACCGATAAATTCGACATCCGTCGCATGCGGCCTGATCAATTCGGCAAATCGTTGACGATGTTCCGGGATTTCCAGATCCTGCGCCAGCGGAATCGGATTTATTTCATGGGCCTGTTCACTGTAAATGGAGGGAATGCTCAAGGCTTTCAGGCCGGGCCACTGCGGTTTCAAGCGCTCGATCAGCAGGCGGGCGCTGAAGCCTTTGAGGCCCTGCAGATCGACAATCAAACAGGGGGCTTTGCGGGAATATGCGGTGACGCCCGGCCACATGGTCTGCGGGACGCCGTGGGTTGTTTTGACGGCGCCGAAGGCGGTGATCAAATCAGAGTTCCGGTCCTCCCGCAAACGATAGGGCAGGCCGGCATCACTTAAAAAGGCGAAAAATTCCTGCAGCGCAGCTTTGATATCCTGTCTGGGCAAACGTGCATACGGATGGCCGGGGATATCTTCGGCAACGGCTTCAATGGCCGCCCAGGGATCACGCCATGTTTTTGCACTTTCGATGGGGTGAACCCCCATCAGATCGATCAGGCCGCCGGTAAACCAGGACTCCCCCAAAGATCCTACAATTACCGTTGATATTCCGCGGTTGACCGCAAACACGGCCGCCGCCATTCCCGCCATCCCTGTGCCGATGATGGCAAGGTCATACTTTGGGTTGGTTGCATCAGTCATCTTCAGTGCCTCTATTGGCGCCTCAGCCAGAGTCTTAAAATTAATGGGTTTGCATTTTGTGATAAAAAATTTTTTTCGCAAAGCCGCAATGCCCGCAAAGGTAAAAAATTTGGTTAATCTTGGCGTCTTTGCGTCTTGGCGAGAGACCGTTTCGGTTCCGGTTGATCCGGGATCGGGAGTTCAAGGTCAAACAATCCGCAATACATCGCCTCCTGTAATTCGGCCTGCTTGAGCTGCTCGCCGAAGAGAACCGCCCGCTGCCCCTTCCAGCGCCAGTTGGAGAAATGAGTGAGGTCGGCGATACCCCGGTCCTGCTGAAATGTACCCTGGTCGTAGAGTTGGGCGGTTATGCGCAACCCGCAATACGTCCCCTGGCAGGCGCCTTTGCCGATTCGGCTGCGGGCACTGATGTTGTAGAGCAAAACCGGATCATTTTGAACGGATATATTTTCAAGAATGGATTGGACCGCACTTTTCGGCACCATCTCACATTCGCACAGGATGATATCGTCAGGCCGCTGTTTTTCCAGCCAGATTTTCGGCGAAAGCCCCGGTTCGGTCCATTCGCAGTTCAAGGTGGACGGCAGGGGCTCATGCCGGGTACGGCAGGGTGCGTCAATCTTCAGGCGCGCGCAAATCCGGTCGGAGGCCCGCTCAGCCATCAGGCGGAAGATGGTCAGCTTGCCCCCGGCGACGGTTAGAAAGTTTTCGACGCCATCGGCGCCGTGGTCAATCAGGTCAAATCCTCGGCTGATTTTACGATCGTCGGTGGTTCCTGCGGATTTTTTCTTGGCGATCAACGGGCGGACACCCGAAAAAGCCCGAATAAAGCGGCATTGCTTTAAAGATGGAACGATGGGGATCCCCTGGTTGATAATGTGATCGACTTCTTCAACGGCCGGTTTGATGCCGTCCGGTGAAGTCAGGCGGATGGATGACGGCCCTAAAATAGAAACCGTTCCCCCGGGACACAACACATCCCCGTCTGAAGGCGGGCGCAGCCGCAGCAGCAAGTGCTGCGCCAGCCTTGCGTGGGTAACGATCAGAGAGCCTTTTGAGAAAAGAATTTCAATGGACGCGTTGGCGAGACCGGCAACCTGTCCGACCCAGGCACCGGCAGCATTGACGACCTGCTCGGCTTCGATGATTTGTTCCTGTCCCGTAAATACGTTTTTAACCCGTGTGAATTGAATTTTTTGGTTGTCGATTTCAAAATGTTTGATCTCGGTATAGGGCATGAACACATGACCGCGCTGTATCGCGTCGGCTATATTCTCGAAGGAAGCTCGAAAGGGGTCGATGCTGGAATCTTCGGTGCGGTAAGCTGCTATGATATCCTTTGAAAGCGCAGGCTCCATTTCGAGGGCATCCTTGAGATCCACCGGCTGGCACGGGACCCCGCATTTGGCGCATAAATGCGGAAAATCCGCCAGGTACTTTTCATCATCTTCCCTGACGGCCACATAAAGGCCCCCGGTGTTTTCGATGCAATGCGGCGCCATTTTTTTGAGCAGCTCATTTTCTTCTTTGCATTCGCGTGATGACTCCGGGTCACTGGCAATATAGCGTGCCCCGGAGTGCAGCACCCCGTGATTGGCGCCCGATGCCCCCGCGTTGATATGGCTGCGATCAATCAAAATGCCGTGGACACCGCGCAGCGCCAGATCGCGGGCAATCGCCGTGCCGGTTATTCCGCCGCCGATAATCAGAACCTGGGTTTTTAAGGTCATGAGCAACCCCTGTCTCAATTTTAGTTGGGTGATTAGAGCTGTTTTTCTGACAACATGTTGTAAGTAACTGATGGTTTCAGGCATTGGCAGTGCTGAACGCTGAAACCGAAACCCCGCATGAAATCATGTTTATACGGATATGCCAAACCGATTAAGTCGCGGTTGAAAACCGCTCCTACAATCCAAAATAGATGCTATGAGTCTACCAACTTGTAATGACAACAATAGAAAAATCAAAAGATGATGTCAAGTCAAATAATGTATAATTGGATTTTCAAATATATTTTTTTGCCTGTCCGAACATGCGTATTGCATTTAATATAAGACTAATGAAATAAATTTTATGGGATTTCATCATGCCGCATAAAAATATAAAAAAACAGTTGACAATTAACCCGGCTATCTTGTAATTACAAGTAAGCGTGAATTGTATGCCAAACCGATAGCCGCGGACCCCCTCATATGAGTAGATTGACATGCTATATTCGATAACATTTAATTTGGCACTGGCTGTTTTCATTCTGGGAAGCATTTACCGGGTTACTCGATGGTTTACGGTAAAGGTCGGCCCGGATGCCGGTCAATTTGCAGTTCGGACAAGAGTCTGGCAGGCCTTTAAAAGCCTGGTCTCGGTTCTTTTCAGCCGCAAAATCTTCCGGCTAATCGGGGCCTTTTTCTTCAGGATCATTTTTCAAGGACACATTTTTAAAAAGGATCCCCTGCGCTGGCTGATGCATTTTAGTATCTTTGCCGGCATCCTGCTGCTCGTTTTATTCCACGCGCTGGCCGGCCTGATTACGGCCAACCTGTTTTCCGATTATTATCCAACTGCAAACCCGTATCTTTTTTTACGAAATTTATTTGGGGCCATGGTGCTCCTGGGCATTGTGATTGCCGGCTATCGCCGCCTTTCTTCAAGGAGGCTTAAAAAACTTTCAACATCACAGGACGTCCTGGCCCTCGCGCTGCTGTCGATTCTCTTATTTTCAGGATTTTTGCTTGAGGCCGGCCAGATCGTCTCAGAACCCGTTTTTAATCAGATGGTAGAAGACTACGCCGACCCGGGGGATTCCGAAGCGCTTGAAGCCTTGCAGAGCTACTGGGCCGAATATTACGGCGTGGTTTTTGCCGATCCGCCTGATCTAAACGACCCGGCGCTTATTAAAGCCGGTGAACAGGTTCACCTGGAAAGCTGTTCCGGCTGTCACGCCAGGCCGACCGCCGCATTTGTTTCGTACCCGATCAGCAAAATAATCAAGCCGGTCGGTGTCTGGGCCAATTCGATTCGCCTCGATCTTATCCTGTGGCAGATTCATTTTCTATGCTGCTTTGCGATGCTGGCCTATTTGCCTTTCAGCAAGTTTATGCATCTTTTTACCAGTTCGGTCAGCTTAATGCTGCGCAGCCTGGAGGAATACGGCGCTTTGCAGCAGGCCAGCCGGATCACCCGGCGCGTCATCTCGCTGGATGCGTGCATGAATTGTGGTCAATGCAGTCTGCATTGTTCGGTGGAACCGATCCATCGTGCGCTGGGGAATCCGAACATTTTGCCTTCATACAAACTGGGGTCATTAAAAAAATATGTTCAAAAAAAGCCGGCAGCGAATTTCGATCTGGCCGATTTTAATGAAGGCAGCTTTATTTGTACCGCCTGCTATCGCTGCACGCAGGTTTGCCCGGCCGGAATAAATTTGCAGGACCTGTGGTTGGCGTCCCAAGACGAGCTGGCATTGAGCGGGCCGTCGGCGCCCTATCAGCAGGTGCGAAACGGGATTGCGTCCGGCCGACCGGACCCGCAATCCGGCAGGGAATCGGCTGCCGCCGCCGATCCCGGGCCGTGTTTTCTGGATTATTCCGGCAGACCGGAGTCCTTTGCGGCCTGCATTCAATGCGGAACCTGCACCAATGTATGCCCGGTGGTCGCCGATTATCAGCAGGACCCGGGGCTGATGGGGTATCTGGATTTGACGCCCCAGCAGATTGTGAATGCCTATCGCCTTGGCATTACGAATCGGGTATTGAATTCGAAGATGGCCTGGGATTGTTTTATGTGCTTTAAATGCCAGGAGCATTGCCCCAAAAAGATTCCGGTTGCCGAAATGATGTATGAGCTAAGAAACAGAGGGTATAAAGAATTAAAAGAACCGCTTAAAGGCTCAGAGGGATTTATAGGCGAATGTCGAATATCGAATATCGGATAGTGAAGGCCGAAGCAAGGAATACTATCTGGACATATCAACCCAATCGCCGCCTAGACTCAAGCAACCCAAAGCAGTGAAGGAAGATAGTGTAATGGTATATAGTTTTTTTGCGGGATGTAAGATCCCCTATTTCCTGCCGGAATACGGTGACTCGGCGCTGGCGCTGCTGAACAGATTCGGCATCGAACTGCTGGACTTGGAATTTAATTGCTGCGGCTATCCGGTGCGCGACATCGATTTTCAGTCGTTTCTGCTTGCGGGTGCGCGCAATCTGGCCCTTGCCGAGCAAAAAAACACCGACATTGTAACGCCCTGCAAGTGCTGCTTCGGAAGCCTTAAATTTGTTGAACACTATTTAAAACAGCGCGGGGCAATAAAAGATCAAATCAATGCCATGCTTCGACCGGAAGGGCTGCAGTGGGAGGGCCGTATCACCGTCCGGCACCTTTTGACGGTTCTGCATCACGATGTCGGCGTCAACGCGCTGCGCGCTGCGGTCGTCAATCCGTTTAAGGGTTTAAAAGTGGCCGTCCACACCGGCTGCCATGCCCTGCGACCCGGCAATGTGACCCGGTTCGACGATCCGCTGGCTCCTTCTATTTTTAATGATCTCGTGGCGCTGACGGGTGCCGAGAGCGTTTTTTGGTCGATGAGCACGGAATGCTGCGGGAATCCGCAATGGGACAAAAACCAGAAGCTTGCCCTCAAGCAGATGCAAAGAAAGTTGCTGAATGCCAAACAGGCCGGAGCTGATTTTGTATGCACGGCGTGCACTTACTGTCAGATTCAATTCGAACAAAAGAATCAACCCGAGGTTATGCCGCAAAAGGGTGATCGGATTATTCCGGCCGTTCTTATTTCGCAGCTGATGGGCTTGAGCATCGGATTGGAAGCCGAGGATATCGGCATTGGAGACCCAAATCGGCAAAAACTTAGAGCCTATGCAGGTTCATGATAGTAGAGCGCTTCTTAATTAATATTTCTATTTTGCCTTTAATAAATTCGTACCCCTTTAGTTGGTTTCAGGTGTCAGACTCCGGAAATGCTGTCCCTGAAACCTGAACACTGAAACCTTGAAAGGTTATCTCTCTTTAATTCGGATCATTTGATCGTGGAAATCATTATTGCCGCATTCGTAATCTGATGATTACATTAGAATTGGCCTGATTAATTTTTAGCTAAACATCAACCACAAAAATAAGGAGGACAAACCATGCCTGATGTTGATGAATTGAAAGAAGGGAAAAAATACTACACCGACATCCCCCAGAAGACCGAAGGGTTCTTCCTGAAAGGATCCAATTCGTTGGATTGGGGCATGAAAAACCGGCTGGGCCGCATCTTCAATCCCAAAACCGGGCGAACCGTCATGCTGGCCATCGATCATGGTTATTTTCAGGGGCCGACCACTGGTCTTGAAAGGATCGATCTTAACATTCTGCCCCTGGTGCCGTATGCGGACACCCTGATGCTGACGCGGGGCATACTCAGAACGATGGTGCCGCCATCAATTTCACAATCGATCGTCATGCGGGTATCGGGTGGGACAAGCATCCTCAAAGAGCTTTCCAACGAGGAAATCGCCGTGGATATCGAGGATTCCATTCGCATGAACGTGTGCGCCATGGCCGTGCAGGTTTTCATCGGCGGCGAATATGAGCGGCAATCCATCATCAACATGACCAAGATGGTGGATCAGGGGCTTCGTTACGGAATTCCGACCCTGGCGGTGACAGCGGTCGGCAAAGACATGGCCCGCGATGCGCGCTATTTCCGGCTGGCAACCCGCATCTGTGCCGAACTTGGCGCCCATTACGTCAAGACCTACTACATTGACGAAGGATTTGAAACGGTAACCGCCTCATGCCCGGTACCCATCGTCATGGCGGGCGGCAAAAAGATTCCGGAATTCGACGCGCTTACCATGGCCTATAATGCCGTCCAGCAGGGTGCTTCCGGCGTCGACATGGGCCGCAACATCTTTCAGTCCGAATCTCCGGTAGCCATGATCAAGGCGGTCAAAGCCGTGGTCCACGAAAATGAAACCCCGCAAAAGGCTTTCGAGTTATACAACACCTTAAAGCAGGAGCAATAACACCATGAGGGCGATTGGTTTTTATCGGTATTTGCCGGTGGAGGATCCGGAAAGCTTGATCGAAGTCGAGGTGCCGGATCCCAAACCGCAGGGCAGGGATTTGCTCGTGCGGGTCAAGGCGGTGTCCGTCAACCCGGTTGACACTAAAGTTCGTGCGCGCCAGGAAGGCGTTCTGACCGAACCGCGCATACCGGGTTGGGACGCCGCCGGTGTGGTCGAGGCGGTCGGCAGTCATGTTTCCCTGTTTCAGGCAGGCGATGAAGTTTATTATGCCGGTGATATCAGTCGGCCGGGTTGTGACAGTCAGTACCACCTTGTCGACGAACGCATTGCCGGGTGCAAGCCGGCCTCCCTTTCATTCGAGCAGGCCGCCGCGATGCCATTGACAACCATCACCGCCTGGGAAGCCCTGTTCGACCGACTGGGCGCCGACAGGTCGACCTCGGCAGGCGGCCAACGCCGCACCGTCCTCATTATCGGCGGCGCAGGCGGCGTCGGCTCCATTGCCGTGCAGTTGGCCAAAAAAAAGGCCGGACTGGATGTCATCGCCACGGCCTCCAGGGGGGAGTCGGCCGAGTGGTGCCGCAAACTCGGTGCCGATGAGATTATCAATCACCATGAACCGTTTGCCGAAGAATTTAAACGCATCGGTGCCGATGAGGTGGACTATATTCTTTGTTTCAACAGCACCGAGATGCACATCCAGAACATGGCCGATGTCATCAAACCCCAGGGGAAAATCTGTACCATCGTGGAAACCAAAAACAGCCTGCCCGTCAATATCAATGTTTTCCAGAGAAAAAGTGCGGCATTCATCTGGGAATTGATGTTTACGCGGTCGCTGTTTCAAACCCCCGACATGCAGGCCCAGCACGACCTTTTAAACGAGGCCGGCCGGATGCTCGATCAGGGGCTGCTGCAGACAACCATGACGGAAAACTATGGACCGTTGACCGCCGAAAATCTGCGCCGGGCACATGGGAAACTTGAATCCGGCAGCATGATCGGCAAGCTGGTTCTATCCGGGATGTCTTAGAATGAGAACATACACCGTCGGCATTTTGGGTTTCGGCTTTATCGGCAAAGTGCATGCGTATGCGCACCTGACCCTGCCGCTTTATTATCCGCAATCCGACTTTCGGACCCGCATAACCCACATCGGCACCTCCGCCG
>CAYTBC010000076.1:0-20704 GCA_964435765.1 uncultured Desulfosarcina sp. | reverse complement strand
ATGTTGTTCAGAAGTACATGGGCGTCGACGGTGTCGCCCCGGTGCTTGATGTGCTTGGCGGAAAATCTTGGGAACGCGTGAAAACCCGGGTAAAAAAATCAGCGGAAATAATTGCCGGAGAACTTCTTAAACTTTATGCCCGCCGCAAAGTCGGGCAAGGCCATTCTTTCGCGGCGCCGGACAGTTACTTTCAGGAATTTGAAGCCGGGTTTGCCTTTGAAGAAACCGCGGATCAACTGAAAGCCATCGAGGATGTCATCCATGATATGCAAAACCCCAGCCCCATGGATCGACTGGTGTGCGGGGATGTGGGCTACGGTAAAACAGAGGTTGCCCTGCGCGCAGCGTTTATGACCGTCAATGACGGCAAACAGGTGGCCGTGCTGGTTCCGACAACCATCCTGGCAGAGCAGCACTATGCCACTTTTTGCGGACGTTTTGAACGGTATCCGGTCAATATCGCGTGCTTAAGCCGGTTTCGATCAACGCGCGGACAACGAGCGATTGTCAATGACCTTAAGGCCGGAAAAGTCGATATCGTCATCGGCACCCACCGGTTGCTGCAAAAAGATATTGCCTTTAATGATCTGGGGCTGCTGGTGCTGGACGAAGAACAACGCTTCGGCGTCAAGCACAAGGAGAAATTGAAGCGCCTGCGAAGCACGGTGGACGTGCTGGCACTGACCGCCACGCCGATACCACGAACGCTGCATTTATCCCTGGTGGGAGTTCGCGACATCAGCATTATTTCGACCCCGCCTGAATTTCGCAAGTCGATACTCACCTATGTCTCTGAATTTGACGATGCCGTGATTGCCGATGCCGTCAGGAAAGAGTTAAAAAGACAGGGCCAAATCTTTTTTGTTCATAACAATATTCAGAATATTGACAAGATCGCCGCCAAATTGCAGCAGTTGATACCCGAAGTTCGGCTGGCCGTGGCGCACGGCCGCATGGATGAAGGCGCATTGGAAAAGGCCATGTTTGTTTTCCTGAACAAGGAAATAGACATGCTGGTTTGCACCACCATCATTGAATCCGGTTTGGACATAGCTTCGGCCAACACCATTATCGTCAACCGGGCCGACCGCTTCGGACTGGCTCAGATGTATCAGCTGCGTGGACGGGTGGGACGCTCGGATGAACAGGCCTATGCCTACTTGCTGATTCCACCTGAAAGCATGCTGGGTAAAGATGCCCGCAAACGTCTGAAAGTCTTGATGGAGCACAGTGATCTGGGCTCCGGGTTTCAAATTGCCATGAACGATTTGAAAATCCGCGGCGGCGGAACCATTCTGGGCGCATCTCAATCCGGGCATATAGCTGCGGTCGGTTATGACATGTTCTTAAAATTGATGGAAAGTTCGATTGCCGAGTTAAAGGGGGAAGCCACGGTGGAGCCCCTGGAACCGGAGATAAATGTGAACTTGTCCGCCTATCTGGCGGAAGCCTATATTCCCGATATCGATCAGCGCATGTCCGCCTATCGTCGGCTGGCCAGGATGGCCGACCTGCAGCAGATCGCCGATTTCAAAGCCGAGATGATCGACCGCTTCGGAACGCTGCCGGCCGAGGCGGCCAATCTGCTGTTAAAGATTGTGCTTAAAGTTTTGTCCAAAAAAGCGGGTGTTTCGCGGCTTGATTTGACGGACAAAAGGATCGTTCTTCATTTTTCAGAAGACCACCAGCGCGATCCGGCTGCCCTGGTTGATATGATCATGGCCGCACCCCAAAGCTTCGAACTGTCGCCGGATAACGTTCTTAAAGCCCGGACGGCATCTCACAATATCATTGCCCAACTGACGCAGGCTAAAAACCTCTTGAAAGAAATCGCCCAACGTGTTAACAGCTAGAGGTTAATATTTTGTGCTCAAGGGCATTCCGGGTCCCACTTGAATCTCATGGGGAAGACGGTCCGCCGCAGCATCGACAATTTGTTGCCGAATGCTTTGATTTTTTATAGGTTTCAGGTGTCAGCGCCGTTGCAACGGCCAGAAAGAGCTAAGGCGGCTCATCAAATTTGTTTCATATGATATCCGGTCTCGGACACCTGAAACCTGACACTCATTCAATAAAGTTTGCGATAAATTTGCTGCCCGCCGGGGCCAGTTCTTCCGCGCACGGTCTCGGGAAAAGCGTAGAATCTTATGTCAAGAAAATTCTTCCAAACCGCTGGTATGATCGTTCCGTTTTTAATTCTGTTCCTTTTAACGGACTGCAGCCAAAAGGAGCCTGATCTGGGAAAAGAGGTATTAATTCGGGTTGGCGATAGGGTCATGACGGTCCTTGATTTCAATAATGCTTTGGAAATCGCAAAAATTGCCTACGATGAGGACATCAGCCGGCACCCCGAGGATTTACGCAACGCCCAGGTGAGACTGCTGAATGAATTGACCGTCGAGATGATTCTGCTCGAGCGGGCCAAGGTGCTGGGCATCAGCGTTAGCGATGCAGAACTCGAAAAAGCCGTTTCCGAGATTAAAAGTGACTATCCGGAAGGGGAATTCGAGAAAACGCTGCTGGAGTTTGCCGTTTCTTATGATTCCTGGAAAACGCGGCTAAAAAATCGTCTAATCATGGATAAGGTGATTGATGAGGAACTTAAAAGCCGCATTTCGATCACCGCCGAGGACATTACCGCCTATTACCAGGAGAATTTTCAAGGACAGGAGACCGAAACCGACGCTGTGCAGCCATCGGAAGATACGACCGAGGCCATTGTGAAACAGTTGCGTCGCCAAAAGGCGGAGGCGGCCTATAACTCCTGGATCGAAGAGTTGAAATCAAATTACGAAATAGAGATCAACAGCGAACAGTGGGAAAGACTAACCGGCTTAAAGACTAACAACCCGAAAGAAAATAAAGCGCTTGGCAATGTTTCCCAAAATAATTAACAGCCTGCGAACAAAGCCTGCGATACGGGCGCTGGTGTGCCTCTGCGGGGCCATGACAATGCTGGCTGCCGGCATCGTGCGGGCTCAGCAGGCCGAAGTGGTCGATCGCATCGTGGCGGTTGTCAACGCTGATATCATCACTCTTTACGATTTAAATCGAGCCTTCAAACCCTACGAGGAAAACATCAAGGCGCTGAAATACGACCCGGAAAAAGAGCGCCAAACCCTGTTTCAGGTTCGCAGGGATATCCTCAGCCAGCTCATCGACGGTCAGCTGGCGGATCAGCAGATTAAACGTGAGCAAATCGAGGTGTCCCAAAAGGAAATCGATACCGCGATTGAACGCATGAAAGAGACACGCTCCTTTACCGATGAGCAGCTGCGGGAAGGGCTGGCGGCCCAGGGCTTGACCATGGAGGAATATCGCAAGGAGATCGAGTCACAGATTTTAAGAACCAAACTGGTAAACCGGGAAGTTAAATCCAAAATCGTCATTACGAAAGAAGATATAAAAGCCTATTATGATCGCCATCAGGAAAAATATGCCGGTGAAAAGAAATACTACCTGTGGAACATATTTATCAAGGCGGCCGACTACGAAAAAGCTGATGCCCTGAAGGCCATTGAAGCCGTTGAGTCAAGATTAAAGCAGGGTGCCGCCTTTGAGACCCTGGTGAAGCAACTCAATGATTCCGCCTCTGCCGTCAAGGGCACCGACCTCGGGTTGTACCGTCGCGACGAGCTATCGAAGGAATTACGACAGGTTGTCGACCAACTAAAAGGGGGAGAGTTTTCGGAGATACTGGATACGAATTTCGGCTATCAAATGATTTATTTGCAGAAAATCGCGGATGCGCCGGCCAAGCCGCTTGAAGAGGTTGAGGCTGAAATTCAGCAAATTCTATACAACGAATTTGTCGACAATAAATATCAAGAATGGCTCGAGGAGCTGCGAACAAGATCGCACATTCAGGTGATCAATTAACCTGAGTTCCGACCAAACATGGACAATTCGGCACGGCTTTGGGGATCATGAAAAACGACAGGGAATCCCTATCTTTTGGGCGTTATTTGCAGGCGATCCGGCTTGAAAAAAAGATTAGCCTGGAACAGGTTTCAGAGCAAACCCGCATCTGCGTCGGCAATCTGATGCTCGTCGAGCAGGAAGATTTCACCCAGCTGCCGGCGGCGGTGTTTGTCAAAGGCTTCCTGCGCGCCTATGCCGATGCCGTTGGTGCAGACGGCGACGAGGCGGTTCGCCGCTTTTTATCCCGGCGGGATGTCGTGCAGAAAATCGCCGAATCCGAAGCCGCTGTCGGGAAGCCGGCGGCCAGGCTCGGGTGGAAATTGTTTTTTGCGGTATTTTTGCTTTTGTGCATTATTGCGTTGTCGATCGCGGTTATTTCATATTTGGGCGAGCGGTCCGGGTCGGATAAAGCGCATCAACCGGCACCGTCGACCGCACCGGAGCAGCCGGAAGCAGCCGGCGCGCAAGGAGGTGCGGACTTGTCGGGTGCACCTTCCCAAGCAACCCCGAAAAAAATGAGGCTGCAAATCACCGCCTTGACGAATACCTGGGTAAAGGTCATCGTGGATGAAAAGGATTCAAAAGAGTACAATTTAAAATCCGGGGACAAGATCGAGCTTGAGGCCGTTTCCGGCTATAATTTGCTTATCGGCGATGCCGGCGGCATAAAAATATCACTCAATGAAAAACCTGTCCCAATTCCGGGTGAAAGCGGCCAGGTGGTCACCATGCATCTGCCCTAAACTTTCGACATTCTCCAGGCCACATAGTTGCTCGGGTCGACTCTTTGGCACCCATGGCTTTAGCAAGGGCAAATATCGATCCGGCTGCGGCCACTGGCCTGTTTGTCACAACTGCCATCGACATTAACAAGGTCTCTTTTTATTTTGTAATCGCCGCAAATTTCCTCGGCATCTAACCTGAATTTTGCTTGACAATTAATGAGAAACTGAATGCCGGTTTTTGCAACGCCCGCCATTTTGCTCCGAAGGATTGATTATGGGGATTTCGATGTTATCATCACCTTTTTTACTCTTAATAAAGGCAAAATATCCCTGATCGCCAAGGGGGCCAAAAAAAGTACGCGGCGCTTTGCCGGTATTTTGGAGCTATTTTCAGCACTGGATCTGGTGGTTGGGACCGGACGTGGCAAAGGGCTGCCGGTCTTGCAGGAGGCGGCATTAATAAAGCCTTTTGACGGCATCAGGGCTGACTTCAAGAAAACCGCCTATGCCAGCTACTGGGCTGAATTGATATACAGCTGGCTGGAGGAAAGTTTCAAACAGGATGCTCTCTATTATCTTTTCGAGTATGTGCTGACCCAACTGGACAGCGGAGAAACAGCGGAGACGGTCTTAAATATTTTGTTCCAAATGCGGCTGCTGGCCCTGTCCGGCCACGGCCCGAACTTAGCCGGCTGCAGTCTTTGCCGGACCGGGTTGGAGGAAATCAGGCAGGCTAGTTTTGTTTTTGATATTCAAAGAGGTGGAATCCTGTGCACCAACTGTGGCGGCAGCTCAGCCTCCCAAATGTTTTTGGCCAAAGGAACGATCAAACAACTTTCGTGGATTGCCAGCGGCAGTCTAGCCAAAGCGGTACGGATCAAATTCAGCACTCAGGCTCTTGAAGAAAGCACGCAATTTTTGGAAGATTTTGTCAGCTACCATCTGAGCAAACAACCGCGCAGTTTGAAATTTTTGCGCCAAATCAGGGAGTGAATAATTGAATATTGTAGATTGTATATTGAATATTTAAGGTTTGCCTTCGGCAGATCAATTTAAAAGGACCTATCAAAAGAATGCCGGAGTGCAGCGACTTCCACAAATATTCAATCTTCAATATTCAATTCTCCGTCTTTGGCAGATTCGGATTTGGTGTTATGCAAAGACAATACAGAAAAATACTTGAATCGGAACCCATCGAGGCTTCGGCGCCTTGCCGGATCGACATGGGTGGAACACTGGATTTGTCAACGTTTTCGTATCCCTTGCGCCACCTCTCCCCCTGTACGTTCAATATTGCCTTGGGGCTCAGAACGCGGGTCCTGCTGCGACCGCACCTCCGTGGGATGATCAAGATCTCTTCCAGAGGTTTCAAGGATGCGCAATTTCCAGCCGACACCGCGCCTTTTCATCATCCCTTGGGGCTGATGTTTGCCGCCGCCGCCTATTTCAACGTCCAGGGGATTCATATCGATATCGAATCCCAATCGCCGCCGCGCAGTGCCCTGGGGGGATCATCCGTAGCGGCCGTTGCGCTGGTCGCGGCTTTGTTAAAGCTGACGGCGCACGAAAAACCCGGTTCTGGATTGGATCGCCGATTGATTGCCCTGTTGGCATATCACATCGAGCAATCCGTCGCGGGTGTGCCGTGTGGCATTCAGGATCAGCTTGCGGCCGCCTACGGCGGCGTCAATGTCTGGCACTGGCCGGCTCACCCGAATCGAACTGCATTTCAAAGACAATGCGCCGTCAGAAAAGTATTCCACCCAGAGCTGGAGCGGCACCTGCTGGTCGCTTACTGCGGGAAACCCCATGCTTCCAAAGACATCAACGGCCGCTGGGTAAGGCAGTTTCTCTCCGGCAGGCAGCGGAGCTTCTGGTCGGAAATCATCGTTTGCACGCGTGAATTCGTCAACGCGCTAAGCGTCCGAAACTACCCGAAGGCAGCCGAGATGATGAATCGGGAGACGACCATTCGCAGAACACTGACCCCGGATGTGCTTGATAAGGTCGGAGAAAAATTGGCGGATGCCGCCCGGCTGGCCGGATGCGGAGCCCGCTTTACGGGTGCCGGTGGGGGGGGATGTATATGGGCTCTGGGAGAAATCGAAAACATTGACAGATTGCGACCTTTATGGGAGAAGACACTTTCGGCGACAAGTCAGGCCGGTCTGCTGGATGTCAAAATTGACTCAAAGGGGCTGATCGTTTACTGACTACTGAACAATTTAGATCCTTAAGGCCTATAATAAGGTGGCGGGTTGTTAAAAAAAATATGAAGGTTTCAGGTGTCAGCGCAGCCGCCGGAATGATGGACTGAAAATGCTGGCACCTGACACCTGAACACTGAACCCTTTAGAAACTGAAACCTGCGAATTTAGCTTCAAGAAAAGGAACACGCAATGTATTTTCAGGATGTAATTCTAGAACTGCACAAATTTTGGACCCGCAAAGGCTGTGTGATGGTGCAGCCCTATGATCTGGAAGTCGGCGCGGGCACGTTTCATCACTTCACCACCTTGAAGGCGTTGGGCCCGGAGCCGTGGAAAGTCGCCTATGTTCAGCCTTCCAGACGGCCGACGGACGGCCGCTATGGTGACAATCCCAATCGACTGCAGCATTATTATCAATATCAGGTGCTCATGAAGCCCTCTCCCTTTGATGTTCAGAAGTTGTACTTGCAGAGCATGAAGGTGCTGGGAATTGACCCTCTTGAGCACGATATCCGCTTCGTTGAAGATGACTGGGAGTCCCCGACGCTGGGTGCCGCCGGTTTGGGCTGGGAGGTATGGCTGGATGGTATGGAGATTACGCAATTTACTTACTTTCAAATGGCCGGCAGTATTGAACTTAGCCCCATTTCCGTCGAATTGACCTACGGATTGGAGCGAATTGCCATGTACCTTCAGGGTGTTGACAACGTGTATGACCTGCAATGGAACGATCGGATCAGCTACGGCGATGTGCATCATCAACAGGAGGTCGAACAGTCGACCTACAATTTTGAAAAGGCGAATGTGCCTGTGCTCTTTGATTTGTTCAGTAAATACGAAGCCGAGTCGTTAAAGCAGATCGAAGATCATCTCGTTTTACCGGCCTATGAATATTGCCTGAAATGTTCGCACACCTTCAATCTGCTGGATGCAAGAGGTGCCATCAGTGTTACCGAGCGCACCGGCTATATCGCCCGTATCCGGAATCTTGCCCGGCAATGTGCCGAAGGATACTTGAACCAGCGCAGGGAAATGGGATTCCCTTTGCTGAAGAAGTAGAGGAGATTATGAGCAACTTATTACTTGAAATCGGAACTGAGGAAATCCCGGCGGGCTATATTGCTCCCGCCTTAAAGGCGATGTCGTCAGAATTATTGCGAAGATTGACGGATGCCCATATCGACCACGGCGAAACGGAAGTCTACGCCACACCGCGCAGACTGGCCGTTAAAGTCGCGAATGTGGCTGCCAAGCAGCAATCAATCAAAAGCGAGATCGTCGGACCGCCGGCCAGAGTCGGCTTTGACGACCAGGGCAAGCCCACCATGGCCGCTCACAAATTTGCCGAAAAAGTAGGGGTTCCGGTAAAGCGTCTGACCGTAAAAGAAACTTCCAAAGGTGAATATCTGGCCGTCATCAAGCAGCAGCGGGGAGCGGCCACCCGGACATTGTTAAAAGACATTTTGCCGGAGGTGATCTTATCCATACCCTTTCCCAAAAAAATGCGGTGGGCCGATCTGGATCTAGAATTTGCCAGGCCGATTCATACCATTTTAGCTTTATTGGGGGACAACGTTATCCGTTTTCAACTCGGCCATCTAATAAGCGGGCGGCACACCCACGGCCACAGCTTTATGTCCCCCGGCAAAATAAAGCTGGCGGCTTCCGATGAATACTTGGAAGCACTGCGCGCCGCCCACGTTGTGGCTGATTTGCAGGATCGCAAAACCAGGCTGGAGAGCGAAATCGCCCGGGTGGCTCAAAAACTCGGCGGTCGCATTTTAGCGGACGACGAACTGGTCGATATTGTCAACAATCTGGTTGAGTATCCCGTGGCGGTTGCCGGCAATTTTGATAAGAGGTTTCTGGATGTTCCCGATGAAGTCCTAATTAATGCCATGCGGGAGCACCAGAAATATTTTGCCGTGGTCGACAAGAATAACAAGCTGATGCCGTGCTTCATCGCGGTCAACAATACCGAGGCCAGAGATATGGCCGTTGTGGCCAAAGGCCATGAAAGGGTCCTGCGGGCCCGGCTGGCGGATGCTCAGTTTTTTTATCAGGGTGATCTTGAAATCACCAATGATGAACGGGTGGAAATGTTAAAACGGGTTCTCTTCCAGGCTGAACTGGGAACCGTGCATGCGAAAATTGAACGGGTCGCCAAAATCGGTGAATATTTAACTACGGCTGTCGACATGAGCCCGGCAGCGGACACCCCAAGGCTTGATTTGAAAAAGCAGGTGGTTCGGGCTGCCATGCTGAGTAAAGCTGATCTGGTAAGCCAGGTGGTGGGTGAATTCCCCAAACTGCAGGGAATTATGGGAAGAATTTATGCGACCGCAGCGGGGGAACTTCCCGCCGTGGCGGCGGCCATCGAAGAGCATTACCGGCCGGTTTATTCCGGCGCGCCGTTGCCGCAGACTCTGGCGGGCGCCGTCCTTTCGATTGCGGACAAGATCGATTCCATTTGCGGCTGTTTCAGCGTCGGGCTGGTACCGACCGGAGCTTCCGATCCTTATGCCCTGCGCCGCCAGGGTATCGGGATCCTGCAGATTATTCTGGATCAGGGCTTCACCTTTTCACTGGCCGACCTGATTGAAGAAAGTTTAAAGCGGTTCAAGCCCCAGGACCCGCAGACAGTCAACACGCAGGTCTATACATTTTTGCGAAACCGTCTGACCAATTTGCTGGTGGACGGCGGTTTTGCAAAAGATACCGTTGCAGCCGTCCTCACCGCAGCGGCCGACAATATCCCGGATACCTGGCGCCGGGCCGATGCCCTCGAGAAACTTAAAGCCAAACCGGATTTTGACCCCCTGGCCGCAGCGTTTAAACGGGTGGTGAACATCATCAAAAAGGCCGACAATGTCCGGCCGGAAGGTCTTGATCCACAGCTTTTTCAGCATGGATCCGAAAAGGCCCTTCTTGACGCCTATGAGCGGGTCAAAACCAGCGTTGAGGAGGATCTGGCTGCGGGGCGCTTTGATCAGGCCCTGATAAAAATTGCGACGCTGCGGGATCCGGTGGATGCTTTCTTCGAAGGGGTCTTGGTTATGGCCGAAGACCTCAACGTGCGCCGCAATCGTCTGGCGCTGCTGGGTCATATTGAGGCCCTGTTTGGCAGGATTGCGGATTTTTCCAGACTGTCCGGTTGAAGCGGCACCTAAAATTATTTAACTTATTCGGAAATATGACTGAACCGGAGGTAACTATGCCCTACGATCCAGAAATGGATAAAATGCTGAAAAATTGGAGATGTGAGGAAACCGGTCTGATGGTTTCCATCAACCAATACGGTAATGGAGAGCCCAAGGTGCAAATCGGCCCCCGTATTCTGCTGAAAAAAGACGGCAGCGAGCGGGCGCCCGCCAAAGCCGGGCGCTTGACCATGGAAGATCTGATGTGGCTCTATGACATTATCGACGAGATCAAAGACGAAATGTCCCGACTGGCAAAGCCGGAGTAGCATTGGATTGAATATTGAAGATTGATGAATGAATATTGGAAGAAATTTTGACCTTTTCGTCAATTAGTTCGTACGTTCAAACTGTTCGCTTACGCGGCTGGTGGCGGCGGCACCGACCAACCGACACCGCATATGAAACTTCACCTGGATGGCACAGCGAACAGATTGAACGTTGAATCGCGCCAAGGCGCGAAACGTCGAACACTGAACGCCCATTATTGATGGCGCTGCGCTTTATCTGTTTTAATACAAGCGAACCCAAGAAAAATGAACTGCAGAATATCAAACGCAATCTTCGGTTTATTCGGTATTTTTTAAATTGAATGAAGATGCCATTGTAAATCCGCAGAAGACGAAGCATTCGCCGGCAATCGGGCCGGTGGCCGTCATGACGGCCACCCGGGGGGATCTCTTTGATCTATGCGATCTATTTCAGTTTAAAAAAGAGGCTTTTCAGCGCATCTTCAACAGCCGACTATATTTTGAACGAGGCCGTTCGGATAATTTTTCGCTCACCGGACCGTTTATGGGCGCACCCTATGCGGTGATGCTGCTGGAAACCCTGATTGCCTGGGGTGCCGATCGGATCATCTTTTTGGGCTGGTGCGGGGCTGTTTCCGAAAAAGTAAAAATAGGCGATATTGTTCTGCCGACAGCAGCCGTCATAGACGAAGGGACTTCGCAACATTACGGGGTTGGTGAAAATCATCAGATACAGGCCGCCTTTCCCATGGTGTCCCGCATTCAAAAGACCCTGGAGACAAACCATGCTGATTTCCACGCGGGCCCGGTCTGGTCTACGGATGCCGTGTACCGGGAAACCCGGCAGCAGGTCGCAACTCATCAGCAGAACGGGGTTCTGGCCGTCGACATGGAAATGTCGGCCCTTTATGCGGCGGCCCAGTTCCGCCGGGTTGATCTCGGAGGAATCCTGGTGGTATCCGATGAACTCTCCTCATTAAACTGGCGCCCCGGATTCAAGCACGAGCGCTTTATCCGGGGGCGGCAATCCGCGTGCAAGGTGGTAGCAGAACTATGCCGGGCATAATTGATTCAGCAATCATCAACCGAGTCGACCAGCTTCGCAAGGCACTTCACTATCACAATTACCGCTACTATGTTCTCGATGACCCTGAAGTTTCGGATGCCGAATATGACCGCATGATGCAGGAGTTGATTCAGCTGGAAGCGGCCTATCCGCAGCTGGCCAGTGAAGATTCGCCCAGTGCCCGGGTGGGCGCCCCACCGTTGACCAAGTTTGAAACGATTGCCCACTCCATTGCCATGCTGAGCTTGGACAATGCCTTCATCGATAGCGACATCCTGGAATTCGACCGGCGGGTTAAACGGTACCTGGGATCAGGCGACGAGGTGCGCTATACCGCCGAGCCCAAAATGGATGGGGTTGCCGCTGAGCTGGTTTACGAAAACGGCAAACTGGCGGCGGCTTCAACCCGGGGCGATGGTGTCACTGGGGAGTTGATTACCGCCAATGTCCGGACCATCCGGACTGTTCCGCTGCTGATCCAAAGCGGCCGCGGGTTGGATGTACCGGCCCGCCTTGAGGTCAGGGGCGAGGTGTTTATCGGCATTGAGGATTTTAAAAAACTGAACCAGCAAAGACTTGAGCAGGCGCTGCCGCCGTTTGCCAACCCGCGCAACGCAGCGGCCGGATCCTTAAGGCAGCTGGATTCCAAGATAACCGCCGAACGTCCGCTGGACTTCTTCTGCTATGGTGTCGGGATCGTGTCGGACGTCGTCTTTGACTCCCACTGGGATTTGCTGCAGGCTTTGAAGCATTGGGGATTCAAGGTAAATCCGATGATCCGCCCCAGGCTTTCGGTGGAAGAAACCTTGCAGTTCCATCGGCAATTGAGTGAAAGGCGGCATCAGCTGCCTTACGACATCGACGGCATGGTGATTAAGGTGGATAGCCTCCGGCTGCAGCAGCAGCTGGGGACGACCACCAGAAGTCCGCGCTGGGCGATTGCTTATAAATTTAAAGCCCTGCAGGAAACCACCGTGCTGGAAAGTATTGAAGTCCAGGTCGGGCGTACGGGTGTCCTCACACCGGTAGCTGTGCTTACCCCCGTAAATGTCGGCGGAGTGACGGTCAGTCGGGCCACCCTGCACAATGAGGATGAAATTGAAAAGAAGGATATTCGCATTGGGGATACGGTGCTGGTTCAAAGAGCCGGTGATGTGATTCCCGAGGTTGTCAAAGTCATTTCAACCAAACGCAGCGGCACGGAGAAGAAGTTTAAAATGCCCGCTGTCTGCCCCGCTTGCGCAACACCGGTTGCCCGGATAGAAGGAGAAGCAGCCACCCGCTGCTTTAATGCCAGCTGCCCGGCGCAGCTGAAGGAACGCCTTAAACATTTTGCCTCCAAGGCAGCATTTGACATCGAGGGCCTGGGGGATAAGCTTGTTGATCAGCTGGTCGATAAAGGTCTGGTGGCATCTTATGCCGATCTGTTTAATCTGGACTTTGAAACTCTCGCCGGCCTTGAGCGTATGGGGGCTAAGTCGACCCGCAATTTGATCGATGCCATCGAATCAGCCAAAGAAATTCGGTTCGCCAGATTTTTATACGCATTGGGAATGCGTCATGTCGGCGAACATATCGCCGTGCTGCTGGCGGATCAATTTAGCAATCTGGATCAACTGATGGCCTGCTCCGAGGAGAGCCTTACGGCGGTTGAGGGGGTCGGACCCGTTGTCGCAAAGAGTGTCGTCAATTTTTTTAAGCAGGCTGAAAATGTTGCTGCCGTCCGTCGTGTAATAGACAGTGGGGTCAGGATTGAATTTAACCCCCGTTTGAGCACCGGGCGACTCGAAGGCAAGACATTTGTGCTGACCGGGACCCTCGAATTGATGACGCGAGGACAGGCCAAGGAGCTGATCGAGGCAGCCGGCGGAAAGGTCGCCGGATCTGTCAGCCGCAACACGGATTTTGTTGTGGCCGGTGAATCTCCCGGATCCAAGCTGGTGAAAGCACAGGCGTTGGGTGTTGAAATAATCGATGAGGCCGCATTTAAAGAGTTGTTCGCGTAAACCAGAAGGCTGTAAATCCTGGAGGCTTGGAAGCTGGAAGGCAGGTCGGATGATAGATCCTTAGCCTTCCCGCCTCCCGGCTTAATAGCTTTCAAGCCAACTATTTATGGAGTAATCATGGACAACAAAGTCAGAGCCCATGTGATCGTCAGCGGTCGGGTGCAGGGCGTGTTTTTCAGAATGGAAACCAAACGCGCTGCAGATCGATTCGGCGTTTCCGGGTGGGTGCGAAATCTTAAAGACGGAACCGTCGCAGCTGTCTTTGAGGGCGATCAGGACCCGGTGGATGCCGTGCTGGCCTGGTGTCGGCAAGGACCCTTACATGCAAATATAACCGATGTGGATGTAACCTGGAAGAACTATACGGGCGAGTTTAAAGGATTTAACATATCTTTCGAACGGGATGGTTGAAAGCCCTCAACGAAGCAAAGAAACCGGGTCTATCCGCCGGCCCGCCTTCCAGCTCGCAGAGGGAAAGATCAGGTTCTCAATGTTATACAGAACGACATAAATCATTGTTCATACATACACAGCGCACGGCATGAATATCATTATCTGTTGTTGTTTTCCATAAATAACAAAAAGGGCAATGTGCAAATAATTACGGCGCTGTGTATAGAATGAATGACTTATATGGATCGATACACATCATAACCCATACATACACAGCGTTTAGCAAGTTTGACACCTGCGGTTGTTTAAAGATCATGGATTCAAAAGGAGAGGGTGCAGCTTAAAATGACGCTGTGTATAAGCTGTGTATAATGAGAGGAAACGGGAGGGCGGGGTGACTTATCGTCAGCCATAAGCCACCCCCGGCATGGCTGATTAGACGGCGTCTTTGAGTTTTTTGCCTGGCTTAAATTTTACGGCGTTGCTGGCTTTGATTTTTATGGGTGCACCGGTCTGGGGATTGCGGCCTTTGCGGGCCTTGCGCCGAACCTTAGAGAACGTGCCGAAACCCACCAGTGTAACTTTGCCGTCTTTTTTCTTCAGCGCCTTGGTAACACCGTCCATCAATGAGTTGAGTGCCGCTGCTGCCGCAACCTTTGAGATCTTGGCATCCGCCGCCGCTTGTTCTACAAGTTCTGCTTTTGTCATAGTGCTGTACCCCCTTTGTTTTAGTGGTTAAATTGCGTCCAATCAGGCCCGATCGCCTATTTTCCTGTGTCCATATAGGAACTAAATTTTCATGTCAACAGAAAATCGCATGAATCAATGCTTTTTTTAAATTATTTCCCGCTAAACCCCAGATAGCTGGCATTTGCAGGCTATCTATTCCCAAAATGGTGCAGTTATCAGGTTCCGCGTCCAAGGGTGGGGCTCAGAGGATTGGGATATACTTAAAACAGCGCTTCAATAAACTGCGCGGCGTTAAACGGTCTGAGGTCTTCAATTTGCTCGCCGATTCCGATGTATTTCAGCGGAATGTTCAACGAACTGCAGATGCCGATAACAATTCCGCCCTTAGCGGTTCCATCCAGTTTGGTCAGTGCCAGTCCGGTGACATCCAGCGCCTCATTGAACAGTTTCGCCTGGGACAAAGCGTTTTGCCCGGTGGTGGCATCCAGCACCAGTAAGATTTCATGGGGAGCACCCGGAAGCTGTTTGGCAACCGTGCGTTTGATCTTTTTAAGTTCTTCCATCAGATTGACTTTGGTGTGCAGTCGGCCGGCCGTGTCAATCAGAACCAGATCACACCCGCGGGCGGAAGCCGCGGCGACTGCATCGAAGGCCACCGCCGCCGGATCGGCATTTTCTTTATGTTTGACAAACTCCGCCTCGGCCCGCTCGGCCCATATCCCCAGCTGTTCGACGGCCGCAGCCCGAAAGGTATCGGCGGCGGCAATCAGGACCTTTTTGCCGGAGGCCCCGGCCGCCGCTGCAATTTTGCCGATCGTTGTGGTTTTGCCCACGCCATTGACCCCCACCACCAGGATAACATGCGGCCGGCCGGTAACTGCTTCGTGAGCGTCCGAGTCGGCCCCGAGAATGGATAGGATCTCGTTTTTGAGTAGTGCTTTTACCTGGTCGACATCGGAGACTTTTGATTTGGCAATTCGTTCCATGAGCGCCATGGTCGTCTGGACGCCGATGTCCGAAGTTATCAGAAGCTCTTCGAGTTCCTCCAACACCGCGGCATCGATTTTTTTCTTGCCGCTGAACACTCTGTCAAAGCCACCGGACAGGGACATGCGCGTTTTGGACAGGCGGTTTTTCAAGCGCTTGAAATAGCCGGCTTCCTTCTGCGCCGGCGCGGCGTCGTCCGGCAGTTCGGTGCCAAGATCGACCGTTTGATCCTGCGGCAAAGCTTCAGGCGTATCCGCCGCACTCTGAGGCGGCCTTATTGCTTGAGCCTCAGATTCCAGGGCTTGCGGGGGATCGCTCGGCTCCGGCTCAACCGGTTTGGTCTCAGCCTCCGCAACGCTTTTATCCTTTTTGTTTTTCTTAAACCAGTTAAACGCCATGGCAAAAGACCTCCGGTCTGAATGAAGATTAAAGAAATCAAAGTTAGCGGATCATTAGAAGATAATTAAAAATGTTGGAGCGAAGCGACTTCATTCAATCTTCATTCTTCAAATGCATCAGCTCGCCTTGCGCAGTTCGGTGCGCGCGAAATTTACGGAAACGACTTTCGAGATCCCTTTTTGCTCCATTGTGATGCCGAAGAGCATGTCGGCAAACTCCATGGTTCGTTTATTGTGGGTGATGACGATGATCTGAGAGTTTTCGCCGATAATCTGCAGCAGATCATTGAAACGGAAGACATTGGCGTCATCCAGCGGTGCATCGATTTCATCCAGCAGACAAAATGAGGCCGGCTTGATAAGAAATATGGCAAAAATAAATGCAATGGCCGACAGGGCCTTCTCGCCGCCGGAAAGCAAACTCAAGCGGGTCAACGTTTTGCCCGGCGGATGAATCATAAGCTCCACTCCGGATTCAAGCGGTTTGTCGGGTTCAATCAAAACCAGCCTGGCTTCGCCGCCGTCAAACAGCCGGGGAAAAACCTCCATCAGCTTTTCGTTGACGGCATTGAATGTTTCCATAAACTTCTGCTGGGTAATCCGGTTTATCTTCTTGATGACCTTGTGCAGGTCCTCGATGGCCTTGAGCAGGTCATCGCGCTGGGTCTCGAGAAAATCGCAGCGGTCCTTCAGCTGCTCGAACTCTTTAATGGCGCCCAGATTGACATCGGTTATTTTTGAAATTTTTTCTTTGCTGCGGGCCAGTTCGGCTTCCATTTCTGCGATGGCCATATCGGCGGTCATTTCATCTTGCGGAGCGTTCTGGGTGAGTTCGGATCGCAGCGCCGCAAATGAAATTTGATACCTTTCTTCCAGGCGATTGACGCAGTTTTCACGCTTGAGCTGAAGCTGGGAGAGTTCAAGCTCCAGCATCCGAAACTTTTCCAGGGATTTTTCGCGTTTATCTTTAATATCGGATATTCTGGTGTCGCTTTCCTTGAGGCGGGCGTCAATGGCCTGATAGTCGATTTCATTGCGGGCAATCGTTTCGTCAAGGTGTTTGAGGGCTTCGTACAGCCTTGAAAGTTTTTCTTCATTATCGGCGATGGCGTGCCTGGACGCTTCTTCTTTATGTCGTTTTTGGTTTATTTCACGGGAAAGCTGTTCAAGTCGGATCAAACCGTCGTCGTGGAATTCCCTCAGTCGTTTTAAGCTGCTGTTGCTGTTTTCCAGCTTGGCATTTAAGGCCGTCAGTTTTAGCTTCAGTTCGACCACCGTTTGATTGAATTGCTCCATCTGCTCGGAGATGTTGTCGATATTCTGGGATATTTCGGCAACCGTGCGCTGGGCGGCATTGATTTCATCGGAGATCTTGGCCAGGGCTGCATTGTATTGGGTCATTTCATCGTCGATGTCACTGGCTTCCCCCAGGAGCTGCTCCTGTTCCAGCTGAATGATTTCCAAGTGGCGCTGTGTGTTTTTGAGGTCTTCACCGGCTTTGTAGAGCACCTTTTCCGCCTCAATTGAGTCTTCAGTCAACCGGCTTTTCTGCTCCATTTGCTGCTGCAGTGTTTTTTCAAGGGTTTGCACTTCGATTTCCAGGTCGTGCTGAACATGGCGGGCTTCTGCTATCCTTTGGGATAATTCCGCCTCCCGGCGCTGCAGTGCTTTAACTTCATTTTTTTTAGCCAGAATGCCGGACAGTTTATCTTTGCTGCCGCCGATCAGAATGCCCTGGTGGGAGATCACATCGCCGTTTTTGGTAACAATGCGCTGAAATTTGCCGTTCCGGTTGAACAGCTCCAAAGCCTCCTGAATCGTATCGGTTAAGACCACATCACCTAAAAGAACCCAGGCTATTTTTTCGTAGCCGGTCTTCACGGTAATATGGTTCAGCAGCAACCGGGAGGGCGTGGGCGCATCGCGGCTTTCATCGAACATCGGCTTCACCGCCGAAACCGGGATAAAACCGCTTCGTCCGGCGTTTTGGGTCTGCAGATAATCAATGGCCTCCAGGCATGTTTCTTGGTCTTTGACCACGATGTATTGCAGCGATTCTCCCAGTACCGCCTCGATGGCAGTTTCATAGGCAGGATCGGATTCAATGACGTCCGCCGTCAGAGCGAGCACATTGTCAGCTTGGTCCCGACTGAAAGACGGCTGCGATGCGCTTGGATCCTCGGTGCGTGAATTGCGAGCCCGCATGATGGCTTTGACGCCGTCACGGTACCACTCGTAGTTGTCCTCCATTTTTTTCAGGGCGTTATATTGGGATCGGGCCGTATTGCGCTCCAGCTCCAGGGTTTGGGCGACTTTAACCTGTCCGGCCAGCGCCGCGGCTTTTTCATCCAGGTGGCCGCGGCTGACGTTGATTTCTTCGCTCAAAGCGGCCATTTGCTGTTGGATGGCATTCAGTTCTGCCGTCGCGCGGGATTCCCTGTTTTGATTGGCTTTAATTTGATTTTGGGCCAGCAGTTCTTCTTCATCGGCGCGTTTAAGGCGTCTTTGAAGGCTTTCCTTGTTGCTGGCGGCGTTCTGATAGATATTTTTATACTGCACCTCGCGGGTCGTCAGCTCCATCAGGTGCGCTTTGCCGGATTCAAGCGCCTGGTTCAGGGATGTCAGATTCTGACTGATCTGTTCACTGTTTTGCCGCTTTTGCTGAAGGTGTTGTCTAACATTTGCAATCTCCGAATTCAGCTGGTGATTTTCGTGCTCAGCCTGGCTGATTTCGGCCATCATCGCGTCGTTTTTTTGGACCAGATTTTTGCGGGCCGCCTCCAGCTCAGTCGCTTCGCGGCCAAGCCGTTCGATTTCACTGCGCAGGTGCGCCAGATCATTTTCGGCCCGATCGACTTCTCTTTGAGTCTCGTATTTTTTGGATTTATGATCGGATATTTCCTGGTTTTTCTGCCAGCGGTTAAGTTTGATTTCCTCAACGGCGGCATCCAGTTTTTTCAATTCCGAGGTGTGGCCGATATCGGCGTCTTTTAAGGCCTTGATCAACGCGTCGGTCTTCTCGATCTGGCCGCTGTAATCATCGTGATAATGAATTCCCAGCCGAACATCCAATGTTTTAATGCGCATCTGGTAGCGGTTGTATATTTCAGCTTTGCGGGCCTGGCGTTTGAGGCTTGCCATCTGGCGCTTGATTTCCGCCAGGATGTCATTGACCCTCAGAAGATTCTGGTCGGTAATCTGTACTTTGCGCAGGGCTTCGATTTTGCGGTTTTTATAGCGGGTGGTTCCGGCCGCCTCTTCAATGAAATAGCGGCGTTCTTCCGGCGTGGCCTCGGTGATCGCACCGATGTTGCCCTGTTGGATGACGGCAAAAGATTTGGCGCCCAGTCCACTGCCTAAAAATACGTTATGGATGTCCCTCAGCCGACAGGGCTGCCGGTTTAAAAAGTAAGCCGTTTCGCCGGAGCGATACAGGCGGCGCGTCAGATTGATCTCCGTGAAATCTTTGAGCTCTTCGGGGGCGTTGCCGTTGTCATTGGCCAGAGTCAACGAAACTTCGGCCATGTTCAGCGGCGGTCTGCCGTTGGTGCCCGAAAAAATGATGTCTTCCTTAGCTTTGCCGCGCAGCTGCTTCAGGCTCTGTTCGCCCATCACCCATCGGATGGCATCGACCACATTGCTTTTGCCGCAGCCGTTGGGACCGACCACGGCTGAGATCCCCGGCGGAAATTCAATGGTGGCCTTATCGTAAAATGATTTAAAACCGGCTATTTCCAGTTTCTTGAGTTTCATATAACACAGTTCTCCTCAAAACATACTTGTGCGGCTGGAGAAGATTTCATCAGACCGCTGAAAAGCGCATCTGCGATGTTTGCAGCTGGAGTTTGCGCTATGTCCCCTGAACCTTCGGACATGAGGTGCCCAAATGATTGAATATTGAATCCTTAAGGTTCGCCTCTCTCAGAGCTGCAGGCTCTTCCCTTCAGCCTGAAAGTCGGCGGATGCGTATTCGCATATTCGGCAAATATTAGCAGCAAGATGCCAGGTTGTAAAGGGAAAAACACAACAAGCGGTATAAATTTAGGGGTTCGGATACAAGATGTAGTAGAAAAGGAAAACTGATAAATACGAAATTCGAATATCGAAATCCGAAACAAATTCGAATACCTAGTGACAAAAATTCAAAACCATAGAGAATATTCCCTGATTATGTAAAAACTGTCTCCATTAATGTTTTGGTAATTGAAAATTTAGGATTTTGACATTGTTTCGGATTTCGAGTTTCAAATTTTTATAATTTCGAAAGTTGGGTAAATTGAGAAAATCCGCATTAATTATTCTGCTTTCTCAACTCAATTTACAGTATCTGGCTCAAAAACAGCTTGGTGCGTTCATGAGTGGGGTTGGTAAAAAAATGCTCCGGTGTTCCGACTTCCACGACGGCCCCTTCATCCATAAAGATGACCCGGTCGGCAACCTCCCGGGCAAACCCCATTTCATGGGTGACCACGACCATGGTCATGCCTTCTTTGGCGAGGGTTTTCATAACATCCAGCACTTCGCCGATCATTTCCGGATCCAGCGCCGAGGTCGGCTCATCGAACAGCATGACCTTGGGATCCATGGCCAAGGCCCTCGCAATGGCGACGCGCTGCTGTTGGCCGCCGGACAAATTGTCGGGAAAGGCTTTCGACTTGTCCTGAATGCCGACTTTTTTTAGGAGCGCGTTGGCCTTAACTTCGGCATCGTTTTTGGAGCGTTTGCGGACGACCTTTTGGGCCAGGGTTATGTTTTCAAATACATTCTTATGGGGGAAAAGATTAAACGACTGAAACACCATTCCCACCTCGGCCCGCAACTTATTGATATTGGTCTTGGGGTCCAGCACATCGATGC
>CAYTBC010000075.1:0-20898 GCA_964435765.1 uncultured Desulfosarcina sp. | reverse complement strand
TGACGGCCCAGGCCGCCCCGTTGTGGCTGCGGGTGCATTTGACAAACCCGCAGTAAATGACGATGATTTTATTTTTGTCGCTGCCCAGCAGTTTTATAAAATCTTCCTGGGTCTTGCCGTCGGTCTCCTGGGCATTCCACTGGGGCATGTCCGGAATCGGAAACAAAAACTGCACCGCGCCCGGCACATGATTTTTTTTGTAGCTGGCCTCATAGGGCATGGTGTCCACGATCACCATGTCCTTGCCGGCATCGATCCATTCTTTGAGTTCGGCGGTTTCAACCACATCGTATCCGCCCCGCTTCACGTCCCGCACGAGCTTGACTGCTTCGGTTTCCTTTACCACTTCCTGTTCGAATTTGTTGTCGAACAGGGCGGCGGCCGGCCCGGCCAGGATGAACACCAGAATAGCCACCATCATCAGCTTCAGCACCGAACTAAATGTACGCATCTTCCGTTCTCCTTTTTTTTGCTAGTTTTTTGATTATCTGCGTTATCTTTACCGGCTGGATGGCACGGTAGCGACGCCATCCATATATAAAAGCGACCCCCGCCAACATGGCCAGGTCACGGTAGAGGGATGACCTGAGGCCGTGGAAGGCCTTGGCTTCGGGATCGTCCGGGCCGAAGCAGCCGCAGTCCACGTCCAGCCCCATCCGGATGCCGTAGCCCAATATGGCGATAAACAGCAACAGCAAACCGGTGATCGCCGCCAGGCTGCCTTCGATCTCGCACAACAGCCCGATGCCGCCGGCCACTTCCAGGGCCGGCAGGACGACGGCCACCGGCATGAGCAGGACTTGCGGGACGATGCCGTAGGCCTCTATCAAAACGGCAAAGGAACCGGGCTCCAGAAGCTTTACGCACCCGGCATATATAAAGACGATTCCCAAACCCCAGCGGCACAGTTTGTAAAGCCAATCAAGTGCATTCATAGTAGTTATCCCGCAAACCGTGGACCTCGCTCATGACGAAGTCAAAATAGCCCATCCCTTCCGGACGGTTTTTCTGTGACAGGTAAATGTCCTGATAAGCTTTTCCTAAAACATCCAGCAGGCATCATGGGCTTCAAGATCGAGGCCCAGATCGGCCCACATCGAACGATAATCTTCACTCATCATGTGCTCCTTTCAACGGTTGCTGCCTTTTTCCGTCCCGGCGGTCAGGACGGATGGATGCAGCGGTGATTTGCTTTTTTATTAAATGTCGACTGATCCGGGAGAGTTCGGCTGGACCGATACCGCAAACAAGGGAAATGATTTTCCCAATGACGATGTTGTGTTGTCAGGTTGGATACGATTTTGGCACACGGTTTCTTCTAACAAACCCGGTTAGCTGAATCAACGTCCTCAGGTAAAGCCAAAATCGTCAGTCATGGAAGACCTCATGGAAGATTTTAATTTGACGATGTTTATATATATGGAAAATATCAATATGTCAAATAGGAAATTCCGATACAAAATCCTGCCATCATCGAAAATTCCTATATATATGCGATAAATCGGGCGCCTGGACGAATTTGCTTTCCAAGGCTCTCTAATTGGACCTTAGGGCTTTTTATCCGACAACCATGTTTTGAGAAGCTTAAAGGTTTCAGGTTTGCATGATCCCCATACTTCAGCCTTTAGAACACCGGAGTATATGAACAGCAAAGCGGGGCAAATTTTCAGAATAAATTGACAGGCAAGCAGATATTATCGGAATTGGAACCCGTGCAGATTGAGTAATTTCTTGGCCAATTTCACTGCCTCGCCGGCGTTGGCGGCGTATCCGTCCGCTCCGATCTCGTCGGCGAAGATCTGGCTGACCGGAGCGCCGCCGACCAGAACCTTGACTCCGTCACGCAGACCGGCCTCAACCAGCTTCACGATCGTCATCTCCATGGAGTTCATGGTCGTCGTCAGCAGGGCCGACAGACCTATGAGATCCGGATTGTGGTTCCGGACGGCGTCAATGAATTCATCCGGAAGGACATCCACGCCTAGGTCGATGACTTCGAATCCTGAACCCTCCAGCATGATGGCCACCAGATTCTTGCCGATGTCGTGCATGTCGCCCTGAACCGTGCCGATAACGGCCTTGCCCAGGGTTTTGAGCTCTTTGTCCACCAAAAGCGGCTTGACCTTGTCCAGGGCCGCCTTCATGGCCCGCGCGGCCAGAAGCATCTCGGGAACGTAAATCTCGCCGGTGGCAAACTTGTCGCCGACCACCTCCATGGCCGGGATGAATCCCTGCTGAATCACTTCTTCCGGATCGACCCCCGCTTTCAGCGCCAGTTCTGTCAGCTCGATGGCCTGGGGCATGTTGCCCACGATGGTTGCTTGCTTGATTTGGTCAATATGAGTCATTGTCATCTCCCCGATACTATCTATTCAGTCTTCCAGGTCTAAAGGGTAAATGCCGTATTTTCTGACCGCCTCGGCCATGGCCAGGACGTTTTCAGGCTTGAGGTATGATGCCAGGCTGTTGCCGCTGGTGATGATGTAACCGCCGCCGGGGCCGACCGTCCGAATCAATTCCTTGACCTCGGCGTCCACCTGCTCCGGCGTGCCGCGGCCGAGCAACACCAGATCGACGTTGCCCAGCAGACACATCTTGTCTCCGTATTCCTGTTTGACCTTGACCATGTCCATGGCCCCCTTCTCGTTGGGATGGGTGCCGACAACGCCCAGCTCGACAAGGATGGGCAGGGCCTTGCTGATGTTGCCGTCGCTGTGGAGTACCCAGGGAATGTTGATCCGGTCAAGAACGCGTCGATATCGCTCGAAGAGCAGGTCCCTGAAATCCCGCGGCGAGAAAAACAGTCCGGTCTTAAATGCAAAGTCGTCGGTGGTCCAGAAAATATCGAATCCCAGCTGACTGATCCGCGCTGCCATCTCGGCGGTCCAGTTAAAATAGATGTCCAGCATTTTCTCAACCAGCTTGCGGTTGTCGTAAAGCATTAGGGCGAAATTATCCATTCCCAGGCTGAGCATTACCTGGGACAGTCCGATGCGGGTAGACAGGTGGCAGGCATAGTCACCCTTGTTTTTGACGAACTCCTCCGCATCCCTGTAGAACTCGTCCCGGGTCGGATCGGGCAGGTCGATCATCTCCAGATCGGCTTCGGTTTTGATTAGTCCTTCAGCGGGAAATGTCCGGCCATCCTTGCCGACCGCCATCTTGGCGTAGTCCCGGGCTCTGAGGATGAAGCCGATGTTGTCGTGTCCCAGTTTGGCGGCCACGGCCTTGGCCTGGTCGACCGTATAAGGGTTGGAGCGGACGCTGCCGCCGGTGGCCGCCTGGCCCAGCTTTTGATTGAGAAGCTTTTCAGCCATGGCCACATCTACGAACAGTTCGCAATGGGGGACGCGGTCGGTCTCCTCCAATCTGAGAGCGGCCATAACCCGCTCCCGGGAAGTCATCTCCATCATGTGTATCCTCCACTAAACATACGTTGTTTTTCACTCCCTGGGCGGGATTGCATCAACTCTTCCACATGGACATCACCTTGACCGTGTGATTCGTTAAGCCGGTCAGCCTCCAGAAAATGGGTAATGTCATCTTTATCGGCCGCGGCCGCAAACAGGTTGTGGGCCTCTTCGATACGCCGTAGATTTTACCGGGCTGCAGATCATGCACCATAATCGCCTTTTTAATGACCTTGAAGGCCCTGTCTTTTAAGGTTCCAGGATCTTCGATTCGTTTTAGACCGGGTGGCATATGAAGGGTAGCTTCCTTTCCTTTGAGGTCATCATATCACGACCAGGCTTGCGGTCAATCCATTTTCCAGCAAATATTTTGCTACTCATTCTCCTACAGTTTGCCTCTGCAGGCGGACTCGACTGCAATTTTCAGGTGCGCGATTCGTTGAGCGAATATTGCGCAAGGGCCGCGAGCGGCCGGGAGAGAAAGTTTGGTGGCTTGGAGCCTACTAATGGGTGCCGTTCTATTCACCCAATGTCTAAGCCTGGAATAACATCCGCCAAAATAAACCCGGGCGACTGATGAGCCAACCGGAATTGGCTTCCCAAGAAATCCTTTGCCCGATGACGGCATTCGTGCTAGATTCTTAGCGAAAATCCATCTGGATTTCAATCACAATCCGATCAGCTCCGGGAGTTATCGATGAAGTAAGAATCGATCCAAATACCGACGCCTGGTTTGAAACTGCCTGGGCAGCTTTCAAAAGGGGTGCAATACACAATGACCAAATTTAACTTGGAGAGGTTTAAAGCAAAATGAAACTGGCACGATTTGAGTACAATGGAAAAGTCCGCAATGGAATGGTGGAAGCAGAGGCAATTCATGAAATCGAGGGTTCTTTTTGGGACCGGTGGGAAACGACGGCTGAGAAATATAAGATTTCAGAAGTCATCTTTTTGCCTCCCGTACTTCCGAGCAAGATCGTTTGCGTCGGGCAGAATTATTTGGGACATATTGAAGAGCTTGGGGTGCCCGTCCCCAAAGAACCCGTCATTTTTTTAAAGCCGCCGTCTTGCCTCATCGGCCACGAACAACCCATAGTTTACCCACCCGGCGCCGAGCGCGTTGATTATGAGGGCGAACTGGCGATTGTTATCAAGCATAAAATGAGAAACGTCAATGAGGCGGACGCATTAAATTGCGTCCTGGGCTATTCCTGTTTCAACGATGTAACCGAAAGGAACATGGTGGCAAGCAGTCCCTTTTTGTTGAATCTGGCAAAGGGAATCGATACGTTCGGCCCTTGCGGGCCGTATATTGCCACCGACCTGGATCCGAACCGGCTCATGCTGAAGACTTTTTTGAACGGTGAACTCAAGCAGCAGGACAACACCCAAAATTGTGTTTTCAACATCCAGCGGGTTCTCAGTTATATTTCCAGATATATGACGCTTCTGCCGGGCGATATTGTTACCACTGGAACCCCCAAGGGGGTTGCGCCCATGCAGCCGGGCGATACGGTTGAAGTGGCAATCGAAGGTATCGGCAGTCTAATGAACAGTATTCAAGCACAGTCTTGAACGGTGAACGTATAAGGTCGGCAGGCCGCTTTTTATGACTGTTTTTAATCTTTTTATTTCACCTGGATTGAGCCATTATCTTTATAACTTCGGCAGGATCACTTTTTAGGCCTGGGTTGCTTTACTTTGGCAGATCTTTGTTCAGGACGGGGTCGATGCCGACGCGGCGGGCCAGGTCGGATGTAAACAGGCCGTCCGGATCGAGTCGTGCTTTGATGGCCAAAAGATCGCGGTAGCGGGGATAGACGCGGTAAAACTGCTCGGGCCTCAGAACCTGATCCTTGGCGAGGTGAATCTTGCCGCCGCGCCGAACCGTCGCATCGATGAGGCGGTCGACGGCCTCGCGGCTGCCTGCCTCGTGGCGCTTTTTCGGGTGGAACTCAAAGTTGAGACTGTAGCCGTCCTCGGAAAATGAGATCAGGCAGTCGTCCGGTTTGTGGGCGCGCAGGATGGTCGTGACCGGTGGGCAGGGCGAGGACTGGCAGATTCCCAGCAATTCGATGATGGCTTCACGCGCGCCGGAACGCGGAAAGGTGAGCTGGACGGTGTACCCGTGCGGGCCGCACACGAGGTGGGCCGGCGGCACGGTGAAGCTGGCCTCGAAACCGAACCGGAGGAAGAGTTCGGTGTTCGAAGAATGTCCCGTTAAGAATATCAGCCGGCACATGGCGTAGTAGAGACGGTTGAACGAATACATCATGGGCCTCTGGGCGTTCAGCATGAGCGACAGGATGGGACCGAATTTTTCGTGAAGCGCGAGGCCGAATCGGCGATGGTCTTCAAGGCGCTTGTAGCCCGCTTGTAATATTTTCCGGCGTTGGGATTCGGTTTCGTGACATTCAATATACTTTGCGGCATGGATCACGGAGCGTCCGACTTTGCGGCCGCGGGCGTAGGCGTCCACCCACACGACGGCCGCATCGTGCGATTTTTCGATCCGGGCCATCGTCGCGAGAAGCACATCGACATTTGGCGCCGGGATGCGGTTGATCTCGACATAGGGCGATGGGATCGGGCTAAGCTGAAGCGTTGCGTCCAGGATGATGCCAAGCAGCCCGATGCCCCCTGCAACGGCGTTGAAGAGCTCGTGCGACCGGTCGATGCTGAGCGTTTCGCCGTTGGCGAGCAGGAGGGTGAGGCGGACGATCTGGTGGGCAAAGCTGCCGTGGTGCCAGGCGTCCTTGCCGTTGACATTGGCACAGATCGCGCCGGCGATACTGGAGTGCGATTCGGTCGGGCTGGCGTGGAGCGTGAGCAGGCGGTGGTGAACCGCCTGGTATATGTCGATGATTCGGATGCCGGCCTCCGCAGTGATCTGAGCGGCCTCTTCGTCGAATGCGAGGATCCGGTTCATGGAACTCATGTCGAGCAGGGCCTGGCCGTCGTTGAGCGCAAGGTCCCCGTAGCCGCGGCCGGCCCCGCGCGCGCAGATGGTCATGCCGTGCTGCCGGCAGTAGACCAGTGCCTCGCGGCACTGTTCAATCGTCGTCGGCTGGGCGACAAGGGAGCGCGTTCGGATCGAGCCAACCAGTGAGGTCAGCTCTTTCCACTCCATGAAGCTCGGGGGGGCCTGAGTTTTAGGGTGCATCCTGGATCTCCGGTATCACCAATCTATGAAAATGCGGAAGCTGCTTGCCGGGAAACAGATAGCGGATACCAGGGGCATTGTCAAGGAGGCACTTCTGCCGGCACAGCAGCAAAGCGCGGATTTTGGGCTTCGACACCTTCACCGACCGGGTAGGAAAGCAAGGTGAAGCATATCCGGCAGGTCGAAAACAGGGGATTGCAAGAATACGCTTATTTTCCCAGTCTGCCACATTGTACTGTTTTTGCTTGACTTTAAGGCCTGGATATTATTAAAATTAGTAAAAACAGGCCTGAGCCCTGAATGTTTAATCTCCCGCGACTGCATAAAGTGAATGGTATCCTCTGAATCCGACCTTTTCCAGGGCTCTTTTCATCCCAGGCCATGTCTTTTGATCTCAGCGTTAAAAACGGTTTAAAGGAGGGTGTTCCCAATATTAGGGGGGGAAATATGAGGGAGGATAAAATGAGTCTGCCAACCGAAAAAAGATTTTCTGGTCGTTCTCTCCATCAGGGTGCCATCACCTTCTCCATATTTAATCAGCAGAACTGGGTTGATGCCCAATCCATTGATTATTGCCCGGATGGGCTTAGGTTCAAATCCATCCGTGCCCTGCACCCCGGCACCACCATCTGCATCCGGGCAAAACCCGGCGAGCGTGGTTCCCACCCGGACTGCCTAGATGAGAGTTTGCGGTCGGTTACGCTTGCGGAAGTAAAATGGTGCCGGGAAATTGATGGTCCGGATACGTCTTTGTATGAAGTGGGTGTTCACTTCTTTCCGCCCCACTATTAATTTCTAATGAATGGCCAACGCAATGGGGAAAAGGCTGCTTCCTCTTTATCAAAAAAAGTAGGGGACATCCTCAAAAAAACTCAATTTATTTCAACCAGCAAGCCTTTTCTGGAATTTTCAAAGCTTTCCAAATTGAGTTAATTAAGGAAGTCCCCTATCACGAAACAAAATTGATGGTTCCTGAGCATGAGCCATACAAGCTGTTTCATGGAGAAATAGTCAGGCGGACGGGGACGGCAACCCATTTGCATGAAACCTTGTAAATGAATTTATATCTCCCAAAAATTGATTGACATTCGGTGTGCTCTGTTTTAATTAGTCGGTAAGATTAAATGTAGGCTGAAGTCTACGATTCATTCCGCAAAAAAAAGAAAAAATTAAACCACGAAGGTTTGCGTACGATCAGGCGCTGTCCTTGCGTGGTTTTTTTATGGGTGTAATTCAGGGCAACGCAATATTCCCTCAAAGATCAATGGAAAGGATAGATTGCCATGCATATGGCGGATGCGTTGATTTCACCTGCAGTCGGCGGGACCATGTGGGTGGCTGCGGCGGGGCTTATCGGGTGCAGCTCCAGCAGGGTGAAGAAGGAACTGGATGATCGCAAAGTCCCTCTGATGGGCGTTTTGGGCGCTTTCATTTTTGCGGCCCAGATGATCAATTTTACCATACCGGGCACAGGCTCTTCCGGCCATCTGGGAGGGGGGATGATTCTGGCTATTTTGCTGGGTCCCCATGCCGCTTTTCTTGTGATGGCGTCAGTCTTGATCGTCCAGGCCTTGATGTTTGCCGACGGCGGTCTGCTGGCGCTGGGATGCAATATCTTTAATCTCGGTTTTTTCCCCTGCTTTGTCGCGTATCCTTTGATTTACAAAAAAATTGTCGGCCGCGAACCCACCCAGGGCCGCATCCTGATCGGCGCCATGGCTGCGGCAACCTTAAGTCTGCAAATGGGCGCATTCTGCGTTGTGCTGCAAACAGTGCTATCGGGCATCTCAGAGCTGCCGTTTGGCACGTTTGCGCTTTTGATGCAGCTGATTCATCTCGGAATCGGACTGGTGGAAGGCGTCGCGACGGCGGCCGTGGTCATCTTTGTTTGGCGAGCCCGGCCCGAAATTTTGCGCTCTGCCGGCGCTACTGCTCCCATCGGCGAGCTTTCCATTCGCCGGGTTTTTATCGGGCTGCTGGTTGCCGCCGTCTTGACCGGGATGGCATTGAGCTGGTTTGCTTCCACCCACCCGGATGGTCTTGAGTGGTCCATGTTCAAAACGGCCGGGACCGAAGAACTGGACACCCCAAAACAGGGGATCCATGCGTCGCTGGCAGATATCCAGGAGAAAACAGCCTTGCTGCCCAATTATGCCTTCAAACCTGCGCCTTCCGAACCTGAAGCTAAAGAACAGACTGCCTGGCCGGCCGTTGATCCGGGGACTTCCGTATCCGGTCTGGTCGGCGGTGCTTTGACCCTCTTTGTGGCCGTGCTCATCGGGCTGGTGCTGAAACGCCGCAAAGGAATGGGGGAATAAACGCCGCTGCCAAGGGCTCAAGGGTTGTTGACAGATCGGCGGCAATCTTATAGTAAAACGAATAGCGGAATTTTGAAAGACCTCACCTAATCCGCAAAGTGGATCGATCCGGATTAAGGCAGGCCATGAAGTCCTGCGGCCGGCAGATCTTTGTGGCTTAATATTTGAAGGGATCAAAAATCTGAAACCCAATGAAAAGAATCTGTGTTATTGACGGCCAGGGCGGCGGCATCGGGGCGACCCTGATCAAATACATGAAAGGAGCCTACGGCGAAACTGTCGAGCTGATCGGACTGGGGACCAATGCGATCGCCTCGGCGCAGATGCTGAAAGCCGGGGCCAACCGGGTGGCTTCCGGTGAGAATGCCATCGTCCGGACGGTGGGCACGGCGGATCTGATCGTCGGCCCCATTTCGATGACCTGGGCCAACGCCATGCTCGGAGAGGTGACCCCGAAAATGGCCGAGGCGGTGACATCGTGTGCGGCTCCCAAGATTCTGCTGCCGCTCAGCCAGGAACCGGTGATGCTGGTCGGCATCGTCAATGAGCCTTTGCCTCATCTGGTGCAGATGATTGTTAATGAAAAAATTAAGGAGGTGTTGCCTGATGTGTGAAGCCAATGCATATATATCTCGAGGTGATAAAGAAGAGTTGATTTTGGAATCCGTCGATCTGATCGAACCTCAGGCGGAAGGCGGATTTTTGCTGGTGGATATTTTCGGAAGTCAAAAAATAATCAAGGCCAGTCTGAAGCTGATGAATCTGGTCGATCATAAAATTATCTTCGAAGAATGAAAATGAGTTTACCCAGTTTCTGGACCCGGACGGTGAAGATAAAGAACATCATGCGGCTGTATATTTTACCACTCTCAGCTTATGCGATGCCCTCAAGCGTTTCCAGAGCTCCCTGATAATAATCGCAGTCGCTTCATTTGCAGAGACCTTATCCCGCTTGGCAAAAAATCCACAGGATGTGAGCAGATCTGAATTTCCGGACCAAAGGCCGAATTCTTTTTGGAGGAATTCACCTAAATTTCCGTGCATCGAACTCAGTTCGATCTCAGCCATATTGGCAATGGTGGCTTTATCCTTCAACGATAAGCCGGATTGAAGTCTTTCGACCGCTTCCGTTACGGTTTTTGGCGGTATTTTGTTTTTGGCATAACCGGATGCTGAAGATTTGCCTGCCGGCCGGGTTTCCTCGGCCTTTTGCATTTGAATGACCATACCAAGGATTTTGAAAACATCCTGATAGATGGTCGGATCTTCACAGGCCCGGGGACCGGCCACGTTCAGGATCTTAATTCGCTGTAAATTTATCCAGGATACAATCAATGAGGCCGCATCATAGGATGAGGTCAGATTCAGATCGATGCCGAGCATCTGTCGCTTGTGTTTTAGGGCCATTTCCCGGGTTAAGTCCGTTCCGCCGGATGGTTTTCCGCGCGAGAATAGCAGCGTGCCGTCCGAATCAATCACATTTTGTTCGGTTCCGGCGGCATAGCTGTCGGTAGAGATTTCTTTGAGCCGGTATGTGTCGGGCAGGCCGCCGTCTTCCGCCCGGCGGCCTTTTGGAATCCAGCCGCCATGGGGGATATGAAATTGCAGGGCAATATCAAGGGCGGCCCGATCGGCACCGGTCTGCCCGCCGGATACAATTTTTTTAATCATAGTGATGATCCCAGGAAAAGACTAAATTGCTAAACGAACTTAAACACTATGAGATGATTTTTTATGTTGATGATTTAACTTAAAATATGCAAACATGGCTGCAATTTATTAGTTCTTCGAAAGGTGATTTGTAAAGGTCATTTATAAATTCCACCTCGCATTCCTGCCGCGCGCGCTCTTTGCTGATGTGAATTAATCTGATGGAATAAGTTGGCCCGATTGATGAGGATGCGGGCCAACTTTAAGTGAGGATAATCCCGAATCTTTCAGCCTAAGCATAAATACCAGATTTTTCAAAGGCATGGGCAGCCCTTAGGACCACATCATCTTCATAATGCCGTCCGATGAGCATCATACCCACCGGCAAGACTTTCAAACTGTGGGTGCGGTCTTAAGGTGAGTTATCCAACACGATACAAATCTTAGCACATACACACACAGCACTTGGCAGGGGCAGCTTTTTACAGCGGTTCTAATATGTAAGATTCAAAGTGCGAACGCTCAACTCGTGAGATGATGCTGTGTATAACTAAGCTTTGCTCGACTATAGTGAAACAAGGCCGGCAGGTCAATAGAAAATTATATGCGGTCGGGTATCAGATTTCTTTGCTTTTAGCCGCTAAAACCTGAAAAACGGGGCGTGGTTGGAAGTAAAAAAGGGGGGATCCTGATTCAAAATTTTCCGCACCGCGGGATGCCGTTTGAATTCTTTGTCCAGGAACCGGCGGACCGCCCCCCGGTCCCATCCCTTGGGATGACGGAACCCCGTGTAAAGGGAAAGATCGCCCTCATAGAGCATTTGGGTTTCGAGCTGCCGCACCTGTTGACTGCAAATCGGCAAATTGAAAATCGCCAGGTTCAGAAAATCGATGGCGTCACGGTGTTTGACCGTGAAGTCCAGGGTCGCGCGCGCTTCGGCCAGGGTTTCCGAAGGCGTGCCGAAGAGAAGATAGACGTAGGCTGCAATGCCCGCCTTTTTGAGATTTTGCAAAGCGCGCGCAGCCAAAGTCAGGTCGATTCCCTTCTGCTCCGCATCCAGCACGGTTTGGGCGCCGGATTCCAGGCCGACTTTCAACATCACACAGCCGGATTTTTTTAGAGCCCGGCAAAAATCCGGATCGGCCAGCCTGCGGCTGATGCGGGTAAATCCATACCAGGCAACTTGGGGCGGCTGCTCGATCAGGGCCTGCATCAGGGCGGGGCTGACAGCATTGTCCAGCAGATGGATCAAGGCCGGCCGGATCTGGTCCACCAAAGCCTCAAGATCTTTGATGACTTCGGCCGGCGGCACCGCAACATAGGGATTGCCCTCGGCTTTTTCCGGGCAAAATGCACACCGGTTCCAGTAGCAGCCCGTCGAAGCGCTGTAGGGCAGAATCGGTCCCGGCGCGAGATAGTCGGCCAGGGGAAAATGGCCGTAGTCGGGCCGGTGGTGGTTCGGCGATGATGCCTGATCCTCGGAAACCCCGAGCAGGCAGAGCAGAGCAGCCTCCCCCGGACCGCAAACCAGGTGATTCACCAGGTCTCCGAAGGGATTGCTCCAGGACGGCCGCTGCATCCACGAGGTAATCAGTCCCCCGCCCAGCACCAGCGTGAGATCCGGCCATTGCCGCCGGATAAAACCCAACATGGCAAATGTGCACAGAGCCTGACTCAGATAATTCATGGAAAATCCGACCACGCGCGGTTGTTCCTTATCAAAAAGCGCTTCCAGACGTCTTTTAAAATACAGGTAAAAGGGGTTGTTTTCCGGATGGCGGGATGCCCGCAGAAGATCGGAGCTTCTGAGCGCTGAAAGCTTCATGTCCTGGTAGTTGGTCAGGCTCAATTGAATCGATGTTCGGGCGGGAGCCGTTTCAATCAGCCGGTTGATGTCCGCCACCGCCCGGCGATAGCGATCCGGGGTGCGGTAGGTCGACGGGTTCCTGAGCGCCTGCAGGTGGCGGCGCCGATTGCGAAAAGCTCTGACCGTCCACCGGTCGGAGGCGGCTGCAGGTCCCTGGCTGAGAGTCAACAATCCTTCGAGGTTGGCATCTAAGACCGTGTATTTCAGTCCGCGGCGTTGAAGTGCCCCGGCAAGTTTGGCAATGCCGCCCGGAGGCTCGCAGGGTTTGGCCACCGGCGGGTGAATAAAGATCATGGCTGCCATATTCTCAGGAATCCTCTGGATAAAAAGAATGCTCTAATCGAGCAAATATTTTTTCGGAATTATTTGTATTTGCCATTTTATAAGAGTATATAAGCCGAAAAAACAACCGGGGCCGGTCCACCCGAGGATTACCCGGAGTATTGACAATTTGTTCCGGCTTGCCCGGTTTAGGAGCTGCTGCATGAACTGCCTTGAAAATCTCATTCAAATTGAAGATTCGCTGGGAGCCCACAATTACAAACCGCTTGACGTGGTCATCACCCGTGGTGAAGGCGTCTGGGTTTGGGATATCCATGGACAGAAGTATCTTGACTGCCTGGCAGCATATTCGGCCGTCAACCAGGGGCATTGTCACCCCAAAATATTTCAGGCCCTGGTGGACCAGGCGTCCCGGCTGACTCTGACCTCGCGCGCCTTTCGCAATGATCAACTGGGGCTTTTTTACCAGGCCATTCAGAAATACATTCACTATCACAAAATTCTGGTCATGAACAGCGGGGCCGAGGCGGTGGAATCCGCCATCAAAGCCGTGCGCAAGTGGGGCTACGAGGTCAAGGGGGTGCCGGTTGATCAGGCCGAGATCATCGTTTGCGAAAACAACTTTCACGGCCGCACCATCTCCGTCGTGAGTTTCAGCACGGATCCCGCCGCCCGGAAAAATTTCGGTCCGTTCACACCGGGGTTTAAGGCGATACCCTTCGGCGACAGCCAGGCGCTCGAAGCGGCGCTCTCCCCCCATACGGTCGGTTTTCTCGTGGAGCCCATCCAGGGTGAAGCGGGCGTGATTATTCCTCCCCTGGGCTACCTGCGGGAGATCAAGGAAATTTGCAACGCGCATAACGTGATGTTGATTTTCGACGAAATCCAGACGGGTCTAGGCCGCACCGGCAAACTGCTGGCCGATCGGCACGAGGGCGCCGAGCCGGACGTCACTTTGATCGGAAAGGCCCTTTCCGGCGGTTTCTTTCCGGTTTCAGCGGTTCTATCCAATTCGGAAGTTCTCGGAGTTTTAAGGCCGGGTGAACATGGCAGCACTTTTGGCGGCAACCCGCTGGCCTGTGCCGTTGCACGCACCGCCTTGGAGGTGCTGGTCAAGGAGCAGATGGTCGAAAACGCAGCCCGCATGGGTGACTATTTTCTTCAAAAACTGCGCAGCATGGAAAGCCCGCTGATAAAAGAAGTCCGGGGCCGAGGCCTCATGATCGGCCTGGAACTCAAACCCGAAGCGGGCGGCGCCAGGATTTATTGCGAACAACTTAAAGAATTGGGAATACTTTGCAAGGATACCCATCAGCATACCATTCGTATTTCACCACCCCTGGTTATCAAAAAAGATGAGATTGACTGGGCCTTGGAGCGTTTTGAGAAAGTGATCGCATCTTAGCTTCCAGCCCCAAAACGGTCAGTTTGATCGTAAAAAGAAACTCGGATCTGCCGCTATCGTAGGGTCGGCCTCTGCGCCGACCCATTTCGGCGGGCGCGGAGGCCCGCCCTACTTCAGCGGTCGGAATAAATGTAGTTTCATATAAGATTTATGCCGCGTTAAGGGTGTCTCATACCCCTCCCATTTATTATCCCTCAGTTGTTGCACCGTCCTTTCAGTGTGCTTATCATCAACCTTAAGTCGTTAGGTCCTTACTTGGGATTTAAATATTCAGCTTATAAATTAGCGCGGGGAAACTCAAAAAGCTTATGGAGCCAGCGTGCAAAGGAGTTTAAAATGAATTCAAGATTATTTTTACAGGCAGCGGTTTTAATTGGTATAGGGATTTTCAGCCTTGCCGGACCGGCTTCCGCCGATACCAGCAAATTAATCGGATCGCTCGTCGATCTTCTCGGAGTCAACGAAGCGCAGGCTGCGGGCGGGGCAGGGGCTATTTTCAAAGAGGCCAAGAATAATATGGGCGACAGCGATTATTCCCAACTTCTAAAGGCCATACCCGGCATTGATTCACTGATTGACTCAGCCCCCCAGGCCAGTGGTTTGGCTGGCAAGGCCTCTTCTTTGTTGGGGGGGGCGTCCGGTTCTGTAGCGGGCATGTCCGCCCTGACCGACAGTTTTGCGAAACTCGGATTATCGCCGGATATGGTGAACAAATATATCGGCGTTATTCTTGATTATGTCCAGTCTGAAGGCGGCTCACAGACGATGGCACTGCTGAAAAACGCGCTGTTGTAAAAGGTTGGAGCCCGGAAACAAACAAACCCAATGAGGCGGCCGGCGCATTGCGCTTCGAATGCCGGAATTTTAATTTCATATATGCTGCTGATTTCGAAATCAAAGTTATTCTCGGCAGCGCAATGTTGACACCTGAAGATTCGATACTTATTATTGCTGCCTTAATTCAGAGGTCGTTAGTGAAATTCGTTTTTATTGAAAATCAGAGGAGATCAACATGAGTATCATGGTAGCATACGACGGATCTGAAGCGGCCAAGGAGGCCCTTGCGCTCGCCAAGATGCATGCCCGGGTGTTTGGAGATAAAATCGAGGTGGTGCGCGCGGAGGAAGGCAGCGATAAGCTGCAATATTCCAATATCCACCAGCTCGAACAAAGTTTGGAAAAGGAAATTAAAACCCTGATGAACGGCGAGAAGATCCCATTTACGACAACGCTTCTGGTCAGTCCGGATACGGCCGGCGAAGAGATCGTGCGGCATTTGAATGTCAAAAACAGCAAGGAGATTTTTCTCGGAGTTCGGCGGCGCTCAAAGGTGGGCAAACTGCTGTTCGGCTCAACGGCCCAGTACATTATCCTGAATGCACCCTGCCCGGTGGTGACGACAAGGTAAAGAAGCCGGGAGGCTAGGAAGCTCGGAAGCAGGAATAATTACATGTATTGCTTGCGGGCGCGGTCGAGATCCCTTTTCTCATCGCGGCTTTTGATGGCTTCGCGTTTGTCGTACTGGCGTTTTCCTTTGGCGAGCGCTATGGATAGTTTGACCTTGGCGCCTTTAAAATAGATTTTGAGCGGCACCAGGGTATGGCCCTTTTCGTTGACCTTGGCATACAGCTTTTTTATTTCCTGCCGATGCAGTAAAAGCTTGCGAGTCCTCAGCGAGTCATGGTTTTCGTAATAGGCGAACGGATAGGGTCCGATGTGCATCTGGTAGACAAACACCTCACCGTCCTTAATCCGGGCATAGGCATCCTTCAGATTGACCTTGCCCAGTCTGAGGGATTTCACTTCGGTTCCTTTGAGGATTAATCCGGCCTCGAATTCATCTTCGATAAAAAAGTCATGCCGTGCTTTGCGGTTGACGGCGATGATTTTGATGTGGTTTTTTTCCATTTAAAAAAACAGTCTAAAACTGCGAATGTGCAATTTTTCAAGGCGGATTAATCAGGCGTACGCTTTGTCCGCCAGAATATCGCCGTACCTTTCCCGGATAACCCCGAATACCTCTCGGGCGGTTTTCTTTTTGAGGGTCTCCTGGACGAATACCTTGGCGTCGCTGACGCTCAGGGTGCGAATCACTCTTTTGATATGCGGAATTGACTGGGGATTCATACTCAGTTCATCCATTCCCAGGCCGAGCAGCAGCGGAATGTGGTGGGGGGTTGCCGCCATTTCGCCGCACATGTAGACGCCGATTCCCTTGTCCTTGGCCACATCCGCCACCTGCTTGATCATGCGGATGACAGCGGGATCCAGGGGCTGGTAAAGATGGGCGACATGCCGGTTGTCCCGGTCGATGGCCAGCGCATATTGAATCAGATCATTGGTGCCGATGCTGAAAAAATCGACTTTATCCGCCAATAAATCTGCCAGTATAACGGCCGACGGCACCTCGATCATAATGCCGACTTCAATGTCCCGGTTATACGGCAGACCCTCTTTTTCAAGTGACTCTGCGGCGCTATCCAATAATTTTATAGCTTCGCAAATTTCATAATAGGCGGAGATCATGGGAAACAGGATGCGCACATTGCCGAATGCGGCCGCTCTCAAAATGGCCCGCAGTTGGGTTGTGAACACCTGCGGTTTTTTTAAACAGTACCTAATGGAGCGCAGACCGAGGGCCGGATTGGCTTCATCCCGGATTTTTTGATTGGCTACGGCTTTGTCGCCGTTTATGTCCAGGGTGCGAATGGTGACCGGTTTGGGCGCCATGATTTCAACCACCTCCCTGTACTTTTCAAGCAACTCCTCTTCGCCCGGAAAAATCAGCCGATTCATATACTGAAATTCTGTGCGGTAAAGACCGATACCGTCGCCGCCATAATTTTTGACCGAGACCACCTCTTCCGGCAGTTCGATGTTGGCCATCACTTCCAGTTGGGCGCCGTCGGTTGTCTCAGCCCTCAGATGACTCTCCCGGGTGATCACAGCCCGGTAGGCTTCATAATCAGTTTTGCGCTCTTCATATTCAATCAGGGACTTTTCGCTGGGATTGACGATGACCCTACCGGTATTGCCGTCCACGATAATAAGGTTTTCGTTTCTAATCCGGGTGGTTGCATGCTCGAGTCCGACAACGGCCGGGATTTCCAAAGCCCGGGCCACGATACCGGTGTGGGAGGCTTTGCCTCCGCGATCGGTTATGAAACCCATAATCCGTTCCAGATTTATTTGGCTGGTGTCGGCCGGTGACAAATCGTTGACAACCAGAATGACGCGTTTATCGATGTCGGCGATTTTCTCGGATTCAGCTCCGACCAGATTGCGCATGATGCTGTCCGATACATGCACAATATCCGAAGCGCGCTCTTTCAGATAAGCATCAGCCATGCTGTGGAATAGCGATTTTAAGTTTGCGACCACCTGTTTAAGAGCCCATTCGGCGTTGATTCTCTCGGTTTCTATCCGCTCAATGGTTTTGCCGTAGAGCATCTTATCATGGAGCAGGGCCAGGTGGGTCTCGAGAATATGGGCGTGCTGCAATTCTTCCGGACTATTATCGATGACGGATCTAAGCTGGTCCCCGGCTTTTTTTACGGCCGACTTGAACCGTTTGATCTCAGCCGACAGCTTGTCTTTTTTGATATTATATTTTTCGACGATGTCAACGCCCTCTTTATCGACCAGATAAGCCTTGCCGATACAGATTCCGGGAGACGCATTGATGCCCCTGAGAATCAGCTCTTTAGTCGAATCCGTCTTTTTCATTTATTCCCCAAAACCGCTGTCAACGAGGTTGAAAATGGCCTCTAAAATGCAGGCGTCCGCGTCGTCTTCGATGACAATCGTTATATTTGTTCCCTGGGCACATTCCAATGTCAATATATCCATGATACTGGATGCATCCGCTTTTTGGCTGCCTTTCATTATCCAGACATTCGCTTTGGAATTGCTGGCAATTTCGGCGATCTGAGCAGCCGAACGGGCATGCAGCCCGAGTTTGTTGCGGATGGTTGCAGCCCTGGATTCCTTTTTGTCTTTTCCCATCATAAGCAGCTGGGTTTAAAAGCTCAAGAACTCTATCAGGATACTCTTTTTTTTTCAATTTGATAATGTTGACTTGAAAGATAATGGCTGTTAACGTTTTTGCAACTATACAAAAGGACATAAATCATTGCGCATACATACACAGCGTTTTACCCATGTCTCCCTATTGCAGTGATTCTTTAATTGACAAGATAAAGCGAATACGCATTTAAATATGACGCTGTGTATAACTGCAGTTTTTAATCAAACATGGAGAGGAAAAAATGCCCGTCCACCTTTTAATTTTCGGAAAAGATGCTTGACCCTATACCCGGGCGGCTCGTGAAGCATTTGCCAAGCAGGGACGTAAGTTCGATTATCTCAATGTTGTCAAAGATGCCGGAAATCTCGAAACTATGCTGAAGCACTCCAACGGTCTTCGCAAGATTCCGGTCATTGTCGAGGGTGAGACCGTCACCATCGGATTCGACGGGGGAACCTGAGCGGTCTGAACTCTGCGGCCGGAGGCCTGAGGAATGACGATTGACGAATAATGATAGAATACCTTTGTTATTCATTCGTCGTTCGTCAATCGTCTTTCTTTAGTCAGTCGCATATGCCATTCCAAAGGAGTATCCGCTATGTTGGATTTAATAACCGGAAAACCGACCTATGAGACCCTGGAGCAGCGCGCCGGGGAGCTTGAGCGCCAAATTTATAAAGTCAAACAGATTGAAGCGAACCTTCGCCGTCAAAACGAGTATCTAACCGCCCTGCATGAAACCTCGCTCGCTCTGATCGACCACCTGGACAAGGAAGAGCTGCTGGAGGCCGTTTTGCAAAGGGCCGCCCGCCTGACCGGCACCGAACACGGTTACATCTACCTGCACGAACCCGGTGAAAGCGAAATACAGATGCAGGTGGGCATGGGGTTTTTCAAAAGCCAGCTGGGTTTGCGGGTTAAACGGGGCGAAGGCATGGGGGGCAAAGTCTGGGAATCCGAACAGCCGCTGGTTGTGGCGGACTACCACACCTGGGAAGGGCGCCTCAATGACAAGTCACTGGATCAGCTTTATTCGGTGGTGGGCATCCCGCTCAAGGACCGCCACCGGGTTCACGGTGTCATCGGACTTGCCAGTGTCCAACCCGGCCGGCGATTCAAAGAAGAGGATCTTGCTGTTTTGGGCCGTTTTGCCGAACTGGCCCTGGTTGCCCTGGATAAAGCCAAACTTTATGCCGATGTCCGGCGGGAGCTGGCGGAAAGAAAACGGACCGAAGCTACCCTGCGGGAAAGTGAACAGCGTTATCGCCTACTTTTAGAATCATCTCCCGATCCCATCGTTTTGTATAATATTTCCGGCTGGGCAACCTATGTCAATCCCGCCTTTGAACAGACTTTCGGCTTTTCAAGTCCGGAGCTGCTGGGCAAACAAATTGATTTCGTTCCCCAGGAAAACTGGCCGGAGACCCGGGACGCCATCGAGCGGATGTTAAGCGGCAAAAAAATCCAGCTTTTTGAAACCCAGCGCCTGACTAAAGACGGGCGGGTATTGGACGTGCAATTGAGTTCGACGCTTTATTATGATCATCAGGGGCAGCCTGCCGGCAACATCGTAACCCTGCGGGATATCAGCGCCCAGAAAAAAGCGGAGGTTGAGCTGCTAAAATATCATGATCATCTTGAAGAGCTGGTCGGGGAGCGGACGGCCGAATTGGCGAAAATCAACACCCAGCTACAGCAGGAGATTGAAGAGCGCAAACGCGCTGAACGAAACCTTCGCAAACGAGAAACCGAGCTCAAAGCTCAGTCGCACCACCTGGAAGAAGTCAATACTGCCTTAAAAGTGCTCCTGAAACAAAGGGAGGCCGACAAGAAAGAACTTGGCGATAATGTTTTATTCAATGTCAAGGAATTGGTATCCCCCTATCTTGAACGCCTAAAAAAAAGCCGCCTGACCACCAATCAAAAAACGCTGGTCGATATCCTGGAATCCAACCTAAACAACATGATATCCCCCTTTATCAGCAAGCTGTCCTCCAAGTTTTTCAACCTGACACCGATGGAGATCCGGGTGGCAAATCTCGTTAAAGAGGGTAGAACTAATAAAGAAATTGCGGAGTTGCTCTGTATTTCCAAAAATACGGTCCTATTTCATCGTTATAACATTCGCCAAAAACTCGAGCTCAAGAATAAAAAAATCAACCTGAGATCGCACCTATTATCCTACGATAAATAGTTGGTATTACCTACTATTTACCCACTATCTTATCAACTTGACATTGATCGCATATAGGGTATGGTTGATTTCCGGTCTGAAAGCGTTGATCCGCTTAAATTTTAACATAAAAATAAGGGCTTGCACCTCCCGCCGGAATCGGCTAAAAATCTAAATTTTGAATGGAAGATCGAAGCGTTAATTGGTGCTGAACCTGGTTCAGGAAATTTATGATCAGAAAATCAGTTAAACGATTTGAAGCGGCAGCCGGAAACCAAACCGATGAAGACGCATTAGATTGAAAAGGTCTATAATTAGAGGCCTTTTTTGTATTTTAGCATTTCTGGTGACTATGGACAAATTAGCAATATCAGATGTAACTCTGTCGTTTGGCGGACTGAATGCGCTGTCCGGTGTCAGTCTGGATATTCAGCCGGGCCTGATTACCTCCATTATCGGCCCCAACGGCGCCGGCAAGACGAGCATATTGAATTGTATTTCCGGGTTTTATCACCCGACATCCGGTGATATTTACTACGGAGACCATCGACTCAACAAAGCATCCCCCCACCAGGTATCCAGCCTGGGAATTGCGCGGGCTTT
>CAYTBC010000074.1:0-20952 GCA_964435765.1 uncultured Desulfosarcina sp. | reverse complement strand
TGGGCGAAGGATCCGAGGCCCAGGCCCCGCTGGCACGGGCGGTTGTCGGCGGCCTGACCGGATCGACCCTGATCACGCTGGTACTGATCCCGGTTGTCTATTCCTTGTTTCATCCCGACCCGCAAAAAAGCCGCGACTAAAGTTTTGCCATCCAATGTGTCTTGGTGCCTTTTTGGCAATCTTTTCCGGATAGTCTGGGTTAGAGCCTTAATAATGATTTCTTTGCATTTTATGCCAAAATATATTAATCACGAAAACACGAAATCTTGAAAGCACGAAATTTATCTTCTCTTCTTTTCGTGTTTTCGTCCCTTCGTGCTTTCGTGATTAATTTGTCCTTTTAAGTTCCGGTTTATCCTGGTTCGGTATTTGAAATGCATTCGGGCGATATACATCCGAGCAGCCTTCATGTCTTTTTCATTGATTATCTTCGACTACGACGGGGTTTTGATCGATTCGCTGGCAGATGCGATTTCCGCCGGCCGGGAATTTTGCCGTGCAATCTCCCATGATCGCGTGCCGACCCAGGAGATTATCGCGGCCCTCGAAATCATGACATATCCCGAAATTGCGCGTTCCATCGGACTGGGGCCCGCGCAGGCAGAAGGTTTCTGCTCCTACGTATTCGAATATTTTGAAACGATCGGCTCCGCCATGAAATTTTTTCCTGAAATGGAATCGCTGCTTCACCGAATGGAGGCCAACAATATTGCGATTGTATCGGGCAACTCCCGGGACGTGATCTTTGCAAAACTTGCGGCGCATAACCTCGCCGAAAATATTCCCTGCATCCTGGGAGCGCTCGAGCCGGGCGATAAGGCGCAGAAAATCCATAAGGTATGCCATCATTTCAGCGTCGCCGCCGAACGGGCCTGCATGGTCGGGGATTCAGTGAGCGACATCCGCTATGCGAAACGGGCGGGGGTGCATTCGATTGCCGCAACTTGGGGCTGGCAATCGCGGGACCTGCTCGTCGGGGAGAACCCGGATTTTATCGTCGACAGCGTTCGGGAGCTGGCCGCTTTGCTTGACTCGGGATATTCGACTGCAGGACACATGCAAGGAGAGTCTTCGAATGGTTAAAAATTATAAAACATTTTGGCTGGCCGCAATGCCCTCCATCGTTATGACAGTCATTATGCTTCTCTTATTTCCTTTTTTTCTGCAGCCGCAGTTCAGCAGGGAAATTGTCCTGGAAGCACAAAAAAATTCGCAGAGGGTAGCTGCATATTTCATTAAAGAATATTATGCTGCCGTATCATCAAACGCTGAGATGATTCCCGGCGACCTTAAAGCATCCATCCAACGAGACCTATCTATTTTCAATCTTTGGAAGCTTAGATTTTTCAACTCGGATGGAAAAATCGTATATTCCAGTGAAAAGGCTGAGATTGGAGATTTTAATAAGAAACCGTATTTCCTGGAATTGGTTGTCAAAGGACAAATATTTGCAAACTTGGTTAGAAAGGAAAAGAATACGGAAGAAGGCATCCCCACTCCATATGATGTGGTTGAAACATATATCCCGATCATGTCCGGGAATATATTCAACGGTGCTTGTGAAGTTTACGTCAACGCGACTGAACTCATGCAGCGGCTCAAGGCGGTGTTCTGGCGTTCCCACGTTATTTTTTCAATGGTCAGCATAATCCTGCTGATTCTAATCGTTGCGTTTTCGTTAAGGATGGATAGAGCGTCAAAGGAGCGTGAAAATATTATTCAAGAACTTCAAGCCGCTCTGGCCGAGGTGACAACATTAAGGGGCATTATTCCCATTTGCTCTTCCTGCAAAAAAGTACGTGATGATAAAGGCAGTTGGAATCAGCTGGAAACCTATATCAGAGATCATTCCGAAGCCGATTTCAGCCATGGGATTTGTCCTGAGTGTGCTAAAAAACTTTATCCCGATTTGTTCGATTTGGATACCATTCGTTCTTCCAAGAGTTGATTCAAAAAATTGCGAAAACCCCGAGGGGTGGCGATCCGGCAGCGAGCCGCCGTGTCGGCATCGATTCCCACTTTCACGCTGATGACGCGATCCGCGTTTAGGCGGAACATACTTTCATCGGTTTCATCGTCTCCGGCGCAAAGCACCGCATCGTAATTGTTTTCAATTAAAAAGTGCTCCATGGCAATTCCTTTGTTGACCTGCATGGAGCTGACTTCCACGATCTTTTTGCCGTGATGAATTACAACCGGCATATTGGCCAGCATCTCATATAGCTCGGCCACGAGGTGGTTGGCCTTCCAGGTGCCGAATTCCGGATCCGAATTTCTATAATGCCAGACAACCGACGATGTTTTTTCTTCCACAAAGCTGCCCGGCGTCATTCCTGTATAATGCTGGAATATATCGATTAATTGATCCTTCCAGGATAAGTCGGCCTTATGGTCAAAAACCTCCCACTCAGCGGATTCACGCTTTTTATAAAAGTAGCCATGCTCGGCAATGAAGTTGAAATTCCATTCGGCAAACCAATGGTCCATATCGTCCCGTTTGCGGCCGCTTATCAGATAGACGTCGAGGCCGGATTGGCTTTGCAGATTGCTGAACAGCTTTTTAACTTCATGATTGGGGACTGCCTCGGCGGGCTTTTTTTTCAGTTCGGCCAGGGTGCCGTCATAGTCGAGGAAAAATGCAATTTTGCGCGCCGCTATCAAAGGCGATACGGCCGCCGGCGTCAGCTTGATAGTTTTGACCGGCAAATCTTCCGCCAAAGTTTCGGCGCTTAAATCTTTGATGAAGGAGTGCGCCCAGTGGCGTGCATCAAACTTTAATACCCTGTCCTTCATGGGCTGAATCATTTTTTTCTTTTCAGCCTCGGAAAGGCTTAATGCCGATTTCAAGCTTTGAACAACTTCATTGATGTTGTATGGATTGACGATGAGCGCGTGCGGCAATTCCTGGGCCGCTCCGCTAAACTCACTTAGAATCAGAACCCCGTTTTCCTCCTGTTGACAGGCCAAATATTCTTTGGCCACCAGATTCATTCCGTCGATCAGGGGGGTTACCATGGCTACATCAGCCAGCGAATAAAGAGCGCACAACTCCGCGAAACTTTCGACCGGTTTATTGATGAAGTGAATCGGCATGTTGGTGAGGGTTGCGTGTTTGCCGTTGATTTTGCTGACTTTGCTTTCGACCGTGTTTAACAGGGATTTATACGCGCGCACGCTCCCGCGGGAGGGGACGGCAATGAAAATAAAGACAACGTTGTTCTGAACCTGGCTTTCTTCCAAAAATTTTTCGATGGCATCCAACTTGCGCGGGATCCCCTTGGTATAGTCAAGACGCTCGACGTTCAAAACGATTTTCTTGCCGTTGTAAGCCTTCCGATAAATGTCGCGGTATTGTTCAAATTGAGCTGTCTGCATTTCCGCCAGAAATTTTTCCGTATTTATTCCGATGGGATAAACACCGATCACCGTATTGTGGTTTTCATGGGTGATACAATTCATCTCCGATTCAAGGCCCAATAGCCTGAGAATCGTGCTGCGAAAATGTCTCAGATAGCCGAAGGTCTGAAAGCCGATCAAATCCGCGCCAAGCAGCCCCTGCAGCAATTGCTCCCGGTTGGGATGACAGCGGAAAACTTCAGAAGACGGAAACGGCGTATGCAAAAAAAAACCGATTTTGAGCTCGGGCCGCATCACTCTGAGCATGGCGGGCAGGAGCATCAAGTGGTAATCGTGAATCCAGACGATATCACCGGGTTGGGCCGTTGCAGATACTGTATCGGCAAAACGTTGATTAACGGCCCGGTAGTGATCGTACCAACCCTGCTCATAACCGGTGTAGGGTGCAAAGTAATGCAGCAGCGGCCACAAACTGGTATTGGCAAAGCCATTGTAATACATGGCGACTTCTTGTTTCGTTAAAAAAATCGGCAAATAATTGAGGCGCTCGATGAGTTCAGCGGCGAGGCGCTTGCGCTCCTCCGAGTTGTTGACAATCCCGCCGGCCCAACCGATCCACTTAAAATCGAAATCACCTTCCACACCTTCCAGGGCGCTGACAAGCCCGCCGGATGATTTTTCAATTGGTGGGCCGATTTTGACGGGTAAGCGATTGGAGACATTGATTAAAGTTTTCATAACCATTTCCTCTATTTACTTATTTCTTTCAGGCGCGTTTCGGCCGCCTGCTGAACTTCCGGATCTGTTTCCTCAAGCGTTATATTGGCCAGCAGGGCCGTATCATTCAAATTTTGGATGGCCTCCTGACGGACCTCCGTAATGGATTTGCCCGCTCTTCTCAACTTGCCCAGATACTTCAAATAGACTGCGCCAATCCCGGCGCCGATGAAGATAACCGAGAGACCATATAAATAATACTTCCCGGGAGGCTTGGCGGCGAGATAGCCAGCGCCCAGCATATCAGAAAAGATAAAAAATAATCCAACTGCAATTAAATAGCACGCCACAACATACGGGAAATCTCTATTAAAATTCATTTAAATTTCCTCCTTTCGTTTGCATTGGATTGCCGGAAATTATGCACCAGTTCTTAGTATGATTAAATAGGGGAAATTATGTATTTTAACCATACCCTTTACGTAGCAGGGCTCCGGGTGCGTGCGCCCCGATGTTTAGTGATGATTTTTGGATGCATCCCCTCTCTGATTAGATAGATATGTATGTTTTATTACCTAAAATTGAGTATTTACAGTTATTGTCGGCTGTTTTAGACTATTTAACGTTAATTATGAAACGACTGTTGCCGCTGATAAATATTGTTCTCATTACCGCAATCAGCTTTTTAAGTGTCGATACATTTTATAAACTATTTGCGGCTCAGTTGAATACCGTCGATCGGCCGAAGCCGATCATTGCGGACACCGGCATAAATGCGGCGGAATTTAAAATACCGCCCCTTTCTCAATACCGACCCATCGTCCAGCGAAATATTTTTCAGATTCATAAAAATCATGCTGGTGCGGCTCAAGAGATGAGCATTGAGAATATCAAACCGAGCGAGAGGAATCTGAAATTATGGGGAACCGTCGTCGGAGACGATTCGGCCAGCACCTACGCCATCATTGAAGAGCCGGGCAAAAATTCGCGCCGCCGGGAGCAATTGTTGTATCGGAACGGAGATACCGTTCAAGGAGCGGAGATAACAAAAATTTTGCGGGAAAAAGTTATATTAAGTGCCAACGGCAAAACCGAGATCCTGCATATTGTCGATCCGCAAAGCAGTGGCAATGTTCGCAGAACCGGCACTGCGTATAACCCGCAAAGACAGCAGCCGATTCGACAACGAAGAATTCTAAGGAGTTCCCAGATACAAAAAGCTATCGGCAATGTCGATAGCCTCATGTCTCAGGCTAATATCCGCCCGCATTCAGAGGGGTTCCAAATAAGCCGGATCCGGCCGTCTTCGATATTCCGCCGGATGGGGCTGCGCAACGGAGATATTATAACCGCCGTCGACAGCCGGCCCATCAATTCGGTCAGTGACGCCCTGGACATCTGGCAGGGGTTGACCGCCGGTGGGCAAACCTCATTAAGGATAAAAAGACGCGGACGCACACGAATCATCGACTATCGCATCAGGTAAGCCTGATTGACAAATAAATCATCGCGCTAAGCGGTTAACATACTGGAAAATATCATGAAAGAAAAAGTAAGAGAGCGAATCGTAGAAAACAACGGCAAGATCATCACCGAAAATGACCGGCTGCTAAAAGCTGAATTTCCCTATCGGGAGATGGAAAAAGCGGTGAAGGTGTTCTTTGAACTGACCAAACGCCTGAATCAAGACGCGGTCCTGCGCGGAGGATGCAGATTGACCGTCTATTACAGCTAAATTTGGCACTGCAAAATTTAATGAGAGATCGATTCAACACGGGGGATCTATATTCCCATCGAATTCCAGCGATCAATTGAGATGAAGGACTTAATTTCAGATATACCCTTATCCGTGAGGTATATCCTGTGCTTGTCGGACGTAAACGTGATAATTCCCCGGCGGTTTAATTTTTTTATTTCCCGGGCAACGTATTCATCGGGCAGCTCCGGATAGCCCTTGTATATCGAAGCGGTTCGGTAAGGGCCGCCTATACCCGTTTCCTTCCATTTTTTTGCCAGCCATAACAAAAAGCGTTTGTCTAAATTTTTAATCTGCATAAGGTCGGAAACACCTCCAAATGTCTTAAATTATTTTATTTTGAGCGCCTTGTATTTCTGAACCCTCATCGCCGATTAAATCCGGTTCCCTTTAAATCGTTTATGGCGTTTGATTTTTTTGCCCAGCTTGATATTATCTTCAGGCGACCGGATGCAAGGCCTGAACATCGGGTCGAACCCGACGGCTGTTCAGGCCTAACATTGGCGCCGTTGCCAAGCATCATTGCCACCGCCGGCAATCGGCGGTTGATCTCTGATCGGGTCATACCATAGCATCCAGAACGGCCTGGGTATATACGTCAAATTATGTATTTGGAGCGGGGTAATTATTTACTCGACCGAATTGCCTGCAGGCAGCGGAGAAGGGGACTTGTGAGTTGAAAAGCAAAATCATTATTGCCGAGGATCAGACCATCGTCCGGCAGGGATTGCGTTCGCTATTGGAATCCGAAGAAAATATTGAGGTCGTCGCCGAAGCCGGCGACGGCCTCGAAACCATCAAATGCGTTGAGCAGTATTCGCCGGACCTGGTTTTGCTGGATTTGGCCATGCCGAAAATGAGCGGCTTATCCGCGCTCAAAGATATCAAGGAACGCTTCCAAAATACGAAGGTCCTGGTTTTGACGTTTCATACCTCCGAGGAGTACATATTGGAAGCCTTTGGCAACGGTGCCGATGGGTACTGCCTGAAAAATGATACCCACTCCGAACTTTTGACCGCCATTAAAAGCCTGCTTGACGGAAATTCATATATTAGCCCTTCGGTTTCGGGAAAAGTTTTGGAGGGATATCTCGAAGGGCGAAAAAAGCTGAAAAAAGAGACATCGTGGGAAAGTCTAACGAACCGTGAAAAAGAGGTGCTTAAACTTGTGGCCGAGGGCTATTCGAGCGTCGAAATCGGCGAACTGCTGAATATCAGTTCCAAAACCGTCGACAAACACCGCTCCAATATCATGAACAAATTAAATTTACACCGTGCGTCGGCTTTGACGGCATATGCCATTGAAAAAGGGCTGGTTGGTTCCTGATGTTGGCCTTTGCGTTCAGCAGGGCCAGGATACGCGAATGGTGGCGCCCTGCCCGGGGGCGGTGTGTATATCAAGGGCACCGCCAAAGATAATGGTGCGTCCTTTCATGCTTTCCAATCCGATCCCGCGCTTTTGAAAATCAACGGCCTGCGCGCCGGCCAAATCAAATCCCCTACCGTTATCTTTGATGACAAGCTCAATCTTATTTGCAACCGGACGCAGTGAGACCTCGACCCGTTCAGCCTGGCTGTGTTTGGCCACGTTGTTCAGGGCCTCCTGCAGAATCCTGTATATCAGAATCTTTAAAGGACTCTGAATCCCTTTTTCCGGTACCTCAAAATGAGTTTCAACGACGATGTTAGTGTACACTTCCATGAATTCGCGGCATAAACTGCGCAAGGCGGCGTCCAGACCCAAATCATCCAGAATCGCGGGGTGCAGATTACGATAAATTCTTTGGGTTTCATCGATGGTATCCTGTACGATCGCAAGAATATTTTCCAGCGATGTTTCCAATGGTTCTTTTTGGTGCTGAATTTCGTTGATTATTTTCTCGATGCTGTACTTGACGGCCGTCAATTTCCCGCCGATGCCGTCATGCAGTTCCTGAGCTACGAACTTTCTCTCGGATTCCTGTCGATTGACAAGCCGGGACGAGAGAACACGCAGGGCATCTTCGGCACGTTTCTGGGCACTGATATCGGCGACCGACAGCAAATAACCGATGGGCTGTCCCCGGCTGTCATTTAATTCGGTGCCCGTGACCAGTCCCCAGAAATGCTCGCCGTTTTTTTTAACAAACGGCAATTCAATTCCATCGGATGATAGGATGACCTCAGCCAGCCTATGAAAATCGCCGGCCAATGAACCCAGCTTATCCTGCGGCCAGTAAACAAAAGGATAGGTGAAATTTAAAAGCTCATCCTCGTTCCATTCGGCCATTTCACAGAATCCCCGATTCACATAAATCTGCCGCCCCTGCTGATCAATTCCGAATATCCCGACCGGAATCGACTCCTCGATCGCCTTGCGGAAAATGTGTTCGACTATCAGGGCTTGTTCTATCGGCTGCTTACCGGGATCTTCTTGATCCAGCATCTCAAAGGCCATTTCAGGTTCAGATGTTTTGTCGGTCAACCCGTCCTGCTTTTCCAGGGATTCTTTGAGACTCCGTTTTGCCTGGCTGTAGGTTACAACCATTTTTTCCAGCTTGCGAACCTTTTGCTCAAGTTCTTTATAGGTGGGTTTTTGGGACAAGAATCTGCTCCGAAAATCAAAAATTTTGGATTGATTGCTAAAGCTTCCCCATCTCCCACCGGGCTGGAAGATGGCCCCGGATTATGCACTCATATCTAAAATGCGCCGTATGGTCAACAGCGGTGGCAACCGAGGCCGCATTCCGGTTTATGTGGACCATCAAATTGTAAATATCCGGACCGGGTCATATCAAGAGCGCACCCGCGAGGTCCGGATCATTCCGATTTTTATATTACTATGAACTATAAAAAATTATTGGTAATGAAATTTTTTTTTAATTTTTATTATTGACAACAATTAATTAATTTTTATCGTATATTCAAAATTAAATGCTTATCATGGGATGTAATTGAATCAAACCAAATTCGATGGTCGTTAACCATGAAAACCGAGGAGGTGCAAAAATGATTTACCGCAGATTGTTTGACGTTCCTGCCTGGAGATTTCGAAGTCCTTTTGAAGAGCTGGCGCAAATGAGACGGCAAATGGACCGGTTGTACGAGGATGTCCTGACCCCCCGTCAACTTCAGCGTGCCGGTGTGTTTCCCTTGATCAACCTGACGGAAGACAAAAACAACTTCTATGTTCGGGCCGAACTGCCGGGTGTGAAAGGAGACGCGCTTGATATTCAGACGACCGCGAAAAATCTCTCCATTTCAGGAGAACGCAAGATCCTGGCCGAAGAAGGTGTGAAGTACCACAGGCGGGAACGGGAATCCGGATCATTTTCGAGGATCATCGGGCTTCCCGCAGAGATTGATGCCGATAAAGTCGAAGCCAAGATGCGAGACGGTGTTTTAACCGTGGTGGTTCCCAAGGCGGAGATCGCCAAACCCAAGCAAATTAGCGTAAAGTCCTAAAAAAGATTATTTCAAAGGAGGGAACTGACAATGGCTGATACAGAAAGCAAAGAGCTTAAAGTAAGAGAAAAGCAGGAGCTGACCAGTCCTGCCGAACAGACTACTCCGGGATTGGTTTTTACTCCGGCGGTCGACATATTTGAGACGGAAAAGGCAATTACCCTGCTGGCCGATATGCCGGGGGTCAAAGCTGAAGATTTCACCATCGACCTGCGTGAAAATACCCTGACCCTGTCTGCCGGTGTAGCACCCTTTGAGGGGGCTGACGAGGAAGACGTTTTGATCGAATACGAAATTGGAAAATTTTATCGCCAGTTTACCCTGGGCGAGATGATAGACCAGGAAAAAATCAATGCGCAGCTCATAGACGGCGTATTGCACCTGTCCCTGCCCAAGGTCGAAAAGGCAACGCCCAAAAAGATTACCGTAAAAGCCGGCTGAAAGGATAGCGGTGCCGGATTATCCGCGCGGTTAAAAACTGCGGAATTCCGGCTCCGCTTAACTTTCCGCAACCAGAATGAAATGCGGTTTTGACCGGATCACCGGATCGGTAACTGCATCTGAGGACTGCCGGAAAACAAGTATTGCCAAATTTAGGGCTTTCATATCACTGATCTGATGTGAGGGGGTCAAAAATGGCAAAGAGCTATTACGCAATTCTCGGGCTTTCGCCGAATGCATCCATAGATGATATCAGAAGTGCTTATCGTCGTCTTGCCAGGGAATATCATCCGGACTATTATGCCGGCAGCAGCGACCGGTTTCGTGAAATTCAGGAAGCCTACACAGTGCTTGGAGATGCCCGGCGACGACGTGAATACGAGCATAGCATCTCAAAAATTCAACCGAAAAAACCCGCACGCCGTGCCGAATATTACGAGCCGGAGCCTCTCATTCCCGAAGGAGGACCTTTTGATCTGGGGGAAATATCCCCTGTCCGGTCGTTTGAGTCTTTTACACCTTCGTTCGACGAGATTTTTGACTGGCTCAGGCAAAATTTTTTCAGTTTGCAACGGCACAAATCCGGTCGGATCAAGAACCTGACCCTCGAGGTGACGCTGACGCCGGAGCAGGCGCGTCGCGGCGGCAGCGCACAGATCATGGTTCCGGCCCGGGCTGTCTGTCCAACCTGCCGCGGTTACGGGGGTATCGGACCCTATGAATGCGCACGCTGCGCCGGTGAGGGGGTGATTTCCGGTGAGATGCCTGTTTCCGTCGCCTTTCCCCCCGGTCTTGTCGAAGACCATGCGGTGGTGCTTCCGCTGGATCGTTTTGGAATACGGAACATGCATCTGACGGTGTTGTTTCGACCCACAGGCAGTCATGCCGCCTGAAGATGTTTAAATATCTGCCGGCTGACTGCACATAGAGCCTGCCGTTCAGCCCAAGTGTAGAACCTGAATTGACTCGGATAAAACTTAAGGCCCGGATTGGCTGTGGTTGGGTGAAACCACCGCCCTTTCATTTGAGCCGTTCCCACCGGGATTGACAAGCGCCGGTTGCCTGCCTAGTATAGTAACTCGGAAATTCAATAAATTGTTGAGAATAGATGCATGGTTTGCGCCCCTTCCGATGATATTCTTGCACAGCAAGTGGAATTCCTGGAAAAAGAACTTGAGCGATGCCGCCAGGCGTTAGTATTGTCACAATACAATGAAATCAAATATCGCAGCCTGGTGGAAAGCATATCCGAAGGGTTTATGCTGTTGGATATGGATCGGGTTATCACGGAAGTCAATCAGGCCTTGATCAAAACCTCCGGGTACTCGCAGGCGGATTTCATCGGCCGTCATGTTGACATTTTCTACGATAAAGTATCCATCGATTTTTACTCTGCCAGCCGTGATCACTTGAGTTTTGAAGCGTCATTCCGTTCAAATGACGGACGCAAGATCCCGATGCTTTTCAGTCGCAGCCTTCTTAAAGACGACCAAGGCGCAATTAGCGGGTACATGTATTTTCTTACCGATCTCACCGAACTGAAATTGACGCAGGTCGAGCTGAAAAAAGCCGAGCAGAGATACCGCAGCATGTATCAAAACGCGTTACAGGGAATGTTTCAAAGCAGACTGTCCGGCGAACTCATCCGCGTTAATCCCTCCTATGCATCCATCTTAGGATACAGCTCTCCCGGGGAGGTGCTGGCTCTCAAAGAAGTTGTCGAACGATTTTATTTCAGCCATGAGGACCGGTTGCGGATGATTCGGGCCGTAAAAAAGAAGGGTGCGGTGGTCAACCACGAATTGCGGCTCAAACGCAAGGATGGAAAACCCGTGTGGATATTGGCCAATATCCGGCTTGTCAAGGATGACCGGGACGATGACATCCTCGAGGGAATCCTGGTCGACAACACCAAAAGGAAAGTGTTGGAAAAAGAGCTCCGGCATGATCGCCAAAAATTTCGCAATCTGGCCAACCACGACAATTTAACCGGGCTCTTTAACACGCGCTATCTCTACAAAGCACTGGATGAGTTGATCGCGGAAGGTCAGCATAACGACCGCATATTTTCGCTAATTTTTATGGATATGGACAATTTCAAACGGGTGGTCGACACCTATGGTCATTTGAATGGCAGCCAGGCGCTCAAAGAGGTGGCCATGACCATCAAAAAGTGCCTGAAAAAACCCTGTTTCGGCGTAGCCTACGGTGGGGATGAATTTGTCGTGGTGCTGCCCGGTTTCAGTAAACTTCAGGCCACCGCGAAGGCCGAGGAGATTCGATCCCGGATGAAACGAAAAATCTACCTGACCAAAGACGGACTCAACGTTCGTCTCGCGGCCAGTTTCGGGATCGCGACCTATCCGGACGACACGGAAACGCGGGTGGGGCTGCTGGCCCTGGCGGACAGGGCGATGTTCCACATCAAGCTGACCGGCAAGGATTCAATCGGTATCACGCGTTCATAAAAATTCATGCGGGCGTCGACGGCATGAATTTTCCGCCCCGGTTGAAAGGCAGCATTGGGCCCGGGGACGTTACCCATGGGTCCGGGAGAGTATAACCCCAATTGAGTTAAAACCAATTAGAGTATTTTAAGCCGCTCATTCAATTCCGTATCGCTTCAATTTCCTCCACAATGAGACCCGGTCAATCCCCATAATTTTGGCCGCCTTGGACTTGTTGCCGCCGTTTTTTTCGAGAACCCACTGAATGTAGCGTTTTTCCTGATCTTCAAGGGTGGGAATGTCCGACGGCGTGTGGCGATAGGTTTCGATGGTGACGTTGTGAATGTAATCGGGCAGATCAGCCACGCGGATCACAGGCCCGTTTTCCAGGGCCACAGCCCGTTCCATGACGTTTTCCAACTCACGCACGTTGCCGGGCCAGCTATAGCGAGACAATAGATCCATGGCTTCGGGTTGAATTGCATCAATTTCTTTTTTCATGGCCCGGCTCTTCTGGGCCAAAAAATGGTATACAAGCAGCGGTATATCGTCGACGCGTTCGGTCAAGGGCGGCAGTCGCAGGGCGATCACGTTGAGCCGATAGTAAAGATCCTGTCGGAAAACCCCCTTTTGCACGGTTTCCAAAAGATCGCGATGGGTGGCAGCAATAAAACGCACGTCAACGGACAAGGGATCGACCCCACCGACTCGCAAAAGCTCTTTCTCCTGAATGACCCGCAGCAATTTCACCTGCATGCTCAGCGGCATATCGCCGATTTCGTCCAAAAAGACCGTGCCCCCGTCGGCGGTCTGCAACAAACCGTCTTTTTTTTGAACGGCTCCGGTATATGCTCCTTTTTCATGACCGAAGAGTTCATTGGCCATGAGCTCTTCGGTGAACGAGCCGCAGTTAAATGCCACGAATCTTTTTTCGGAACGCGGACTCAAATGATGGATCGCCTTGGCCGCCAATTCCTTGCCGGTGCCGCTCTCGCCATATATCAATACATTGGTATCGGAGGAAGCAATCTGTTGAATGGTTTTTAACACCTGGGTGATCGCCTGGCTTTTACCCACAATAAAAGGCACCGGTTGGGCCTTTTTGAGCGAGTCTTTGAGTGCCTGGTTCTCCAGTTGGAGGCGACGCTTCATGAGGGCTTGGCGGACAATTTGTCGGATCTCATCGATTCGATAGGGCTTGGCGATATAATGATAAGCGCCCTCTTTCATGGCCGCTACGGCAGAGTCCACCGTCGCGTAACCAGTGATCATGATCACTTCGGTATAGGGCTGAAGTTCCCGGGTTTTTTCCAGCACCTGCATGCCGTCCACTTTTTCCATTTTAAGATCCGTGAGAACTAAGTCGAAGTTCCGGCGCCGCAGCAAATCGAGCGCTTTTGCACCGTTGTCCGCCGCAATGACTTCATAGCCTTCTTTCTTCAGGATATGTTCGAGGTTGCGGCGAGCGATATCCTCGTCTTCCACGACAAGTATACTATTCTCGGATGCCTGCATGGACTCACTTTCAAATCGGGAATTTCAGTTAATGCAGTTGTAAAGTTATCGCCGGTTCGGCGGAGCCATCATAATTGAAAAACAGGCGGGGTTCAATTGAAATCTAAGATTTGCTACCATTCTTAAAATGGTGATTCCGAAATAACATAAAGTAATTAATCCGCGGCGCTTCAATATAACACCATTCTACCGTCTTCACAGAAAAGCTTACAGGCTTACAATATGCTATTTTTCAGGGCGGATTAATTATGCGGACGGCAAAAAAACGGTAAAGGTGCTGCCTTGGCCGACTTCGCTTTTCACTTCGATACGGCCGCCATGCTGTTCGATGATGCCGTGCGACACCGAAAGGCCGAGGCCGGATCCCTTGCCCACATCTTTGGTGGTAAAGAAAGGATCAAATATTTTACCAAGATCCTCCGGCGGGATCCCTTTGCCCGTATCGGAGACTTCAAAATAAAATTCGGCTTCGTTCTCCGGCGCGCAGGCTCTGATGCTTAAAATGCCACCGGCTTCCATGGCCTGGATGCCGTTTAAAATAAGGTTGATCAGGACCTGTTCGATTCGCCGCGGGTCCATTTCTCCCTGGATATCGTCGGGAATTTCAACCGTCAGCTGCACATGGGTCGGTATTTCGCCTTTAATCAATTTAAGGGTGTTTTCCACCAGATCGACCAATTTAACCTTTTTCCGTTTAAAGGATCTTTCACGGGAGAATTCCAGCAGGGCTCTGACGATATCCCTGGCCCGCTGGATCTGCTCTTCGGTTTGCGTGAGGAGCTCTTTTTTGTATGCCAGATCTGCATCTTCCAGCTCTTCGAGCAGAATCTGAACCGAGGTGGAAATGTTGTTCAGCGGATTGTTCAATTCGTGGGCGACGCCGGAAGTCAGGGTGCCCAACGAGGCCATTTTTTCACGTTGTACCAGCTGTTCGCTGCGTCTGTTCAACTCGCTGATCATGCTATTTAAACTGGCCACCAGGGATTCGAATTCATCCCCGCTTGAAATGGCCGGTATGTTTTTGTAGTCTCCTTCGACGATTTTCTGGATGCCGGTTTCGATGGACTTCAGGGGCCGGTTGACATTGAAGATAAAAAATAGCACGGTCAACACCGACAGCGCCAAAATTCCGACCAGAGCCAGCAAGTGGTAAATTTTGGATTCCTGAATGAGCTGATTAACATAATGGCGTTCCTCATTGAGGATTTTTTCCATATCCCCGGTAATGTTCCTGGCTAGGATTCGGATCGCTTCCTGACGCGCGGCAAACGTTTCAGACAGATCAGGCTTGGTTGCCGGCGACCCCTTGCTTTGATGGAGCACGAGCAGGGCGGAAAGGGCTTTTTCGTACTGCCTCAAATTATCCAGCCTGTTCTCCAGGTTTCTATCGATGGTGTAACGGCCGTAATTTTCTATGATTTTAACCAGTTTTTGTTCGGCCTGGTGCACATAAGATATGGAATCCTCGAGATTTTTCGTGTCCGTATACAAAAAGTAGTTTTTCTCATAGCGGCGGGCTTCCAGGATCGTGTTGAAAAGATCATCCTTTTTCTCCAGAATCTGAAGCTTCTGGTTCAGGACGTAATGTTTGTAGTAGTTCAGCAGCCACAGTGAACCGCCGGCGATCAGAAAAAGCGAAAGCGCAATGATGATTTTTTTCCGGAGACTGACTCGCATATTGATCCGAAATTTCACGTTTTCCACCTTCTGCCCCGCACCCTATGCATAGTAGGGCAGATCCAGATCGCACACGACTTCTTTCACATCGGGAATGCGCCGGGTGATTTGCACGATCTCCTGATTCAGGTCCTCTCTTATTTTTTCCTGGACCTGGTGCTGCAGGTCGGAAGAAGCAACGCCGGTCTTCCTGATTTTTTGCCCGGCGACCTGAATATGAACCATCCCGTCATCGGCGCTGACTTCGGCATCACAGATATCCTGCAGCGCCGCTTTTACATGGCTGCTGAGGGCCAGATCACAGATGAATTTTTTGGAGGCCGTCGTTGTCTCGTAGATGCTGCTGCGGACGGTCCGGCAGATAATATCGCAGGCATCCTGAATCTTCAGGTGGGTTAAGTTGATAATAAGATCATACAGTTCGGGATTGTGCACATCGGTGTTGAAAATATAGCGGGTCCAGTCAACTCGCTGTTTATCCTCGCTTTTTAGAAAGGCGACGGCTTCCTCCCGCGACATTTTCTGCTCCCTTTGCAAAAAAGCGACGCGATCGCTTTCGGCGGCGAAAAGTCTTATTTTCAGGACATGCGTAATTTCAGGAATCAACAGATGTCCGGCATACCCATGATAGACAATGTTGTCTTTTTTGACATTTTCCAGCAGCGCCGCCCGGATATAGGCGATATATTTTTCCCGCCCATGGGTTATTCTTTCCAGCACGCTGGGGGCATCATGAATCGAATGCAGAAGCTTCTGTTCCGGGATATTAAAAAAGTAGGCCGCCTCAAGCAGAATTTCGCGGCTGATACATTCGTAACTCAGCATCTGCGCTACCTTTTCAGCGACTTCGGCGCCATGACTGCAGCATTCGCGGGCAATGGTGATAATGGCCATCCAAACGATCCCCTGAATCCGAGAGTTTATTGAATTCCGTAAAAAAAATAAATGATTGTTAATTCGACGGTTAAAAAGATCGCCGTCATTACGAGGCCGGCTTTGGCATAGTCCACCGTGCGGTATCCTCCCGGTCGCATAACCAGTGCGTTGACCTGGTGGGTGGGCAGCACGAAGGTGTTGGAGGCGGATAATCCCACCACCAGGGCGGCCATGCGAGGATCTCCGCCGGCCATGACGGCCATGTTCATGCACAAGGGAACCAGCAGCACCGTTGCACCGACATTGGAGATTACCAGGGTGAAAAAGGAGGTCATCAGACCCACCACCGCCAGCAGAACGATGGGGCTGGGCTTGCCGATTAAAGCCAGAACACTTTGGGCAATTAAAGCCGCCGTTCCGGTTTTTTCAAAAGCAATGCCCAGGGGGATAAGTCCGGCGAGCAGAAACACAGTCATCCAATCCACGGCCCGGTAGGCCTCGTCGATGGAAAGCACTCCGGTAATGATCATACCCAGGGCTCCGGACATCAGGGCCACCGACAGTTGGACCTTGAAAATAATGATTTGAAGCAGGGCCACCGCCAGCCAGGTGCAGGCCAATTTGGCTTTTTGAGGGCGCAGGATTTCGCCCTCCAGCGGGGTGGCAAAGCTCAAGGCCCGGGGTTGCGGCCGGTTCTTTAATATGTGAAATCGTTCCCACGGCCCATGCAGCAGCAGCGTATCACCCATCTCCAGAGGGATGCCGGTCAGGCCGCTGTAGAAAATTTTACGGCCTTTGGACAAGGCGACGGGGTTGACTCCGTAAAGCGCTTTGAAATGAATTTCACTCAGGGTTTTATTGATCAATTCCGAGCGGGGGGAAACAATGGTTTCCGCCATTCCGGCATTGGTCCGGGACAGGCTTTCAGAAAATACGTCCAGACCTTCTCTGATCTGCCAGCCATACTCGGCGGCCAGGGCGGAAATATTTTTTTCCCGGCCCACCACGGCAATATCATCGCCGGGTCCGATCTTATCGGTGCTGTGGGGGACAAATATTTTTTCTTTTTTTCTGGCCTGATTGATGGCCACCACGGTTGTTAAAAAACGCTCCCGGATCGCCAGATTTTCCAAGGTTTCAGGGCCTTGAAAATTATCGGAGACGTGCAATTCAAAAACGGTTCCCAGAGGACTGTAGGCTTCCAGCAGCGATGCCGTAACGCCGCGGTCGGCTTCACCTTCGGCCGAAGGTAGGATCAGTTTTCCGAAAACCGTGAAATACAGAATCGCGCTGAGCAGCAGGCAGATTCCGATGGGGGTCTGGGTAAACAGCCCAAACGGCTTCAGTTTTTCGGTTCCCAGAACCATGAGGTCGTTTAACAAAATGGTGGGGCTGGCGCCCACCAGCGTAATGGTGCCCCCGATGATGGCGCAAAAACCCATGGGCATCAGGATGCGGGATACGGGCACCTCCATGCGTTTGGCGATGCGCTGGGCGGCCGGCAGAAAAAGTGCGGCCGCACCGATGTTTTGCATCATGCTGGAGATGATTCCGACAGTTCCCGATATTAGTATAATGATTTTTTTTTCGCTTTTGCCGGCCAGTTTGATGATGGGGCCTGCCACCTGGTTCATGACCCCGGTCTTGTCAAGGCCGGCGCCGATGATGATGACGGCGATGATGGAACATACGGCATTGCTGCTTAAACCAACAAAGGCCTCTTTCGGTGATATCAAACCCGCAAGGGGCAACAATACCATCATGAGTATTCCGACAACATCCACCCGCACCCATTCAAAAATAAACAGAAAAATCACAAAAAACAGAACGATCATGGTCAGCATTATCTCAGGCGTCATGCTCACTGCTCCTCAAATCTGGTCTCAATCATCATATCGGTTGCCGTTGCCGGCCGGTGATCCTTGCGATCGGTTATCACTTTTTGCGATTTTCTTTTCTGAATCGGAAACACAGAAAAAAAACGAATAAAATAAGTGCCAGTCCAAAGTAAAAATGGGCATCCATCGCTTTTATCCTCCTGCCTTGAATAGGTTTTGATTTCACCCCAGCTTCCGGCTCGGAGAGAGGGGTGGCCTTGGCCGTCTGAAAACCCACGGAGTAATGGCGTGGTGGAGTAATGGAAAATTGGCGATCAAAAGCGGATGATGGTCTATTTTTATTTTCCGCCTTGTACCATTCATATAAAAACAGATTTAGTTCCGCCAAACGCGTGCTTTCAATACTCCAACACTCCATTGCTCCATTACCCCTTGGCATTCATTTACGGCACAGCCAATCTCCTCTGACCTGGCCCAGGTGACCAAATTTTCAATGTTGCAATAAATAATTACAGGTGAAAAGTCAAAATAATAAAAACAGAACATCCGGCCGCCGTCTGGCCTGTGGCAGCCGGATGTTCTGATTTTATCCCAAATGGGCATTCTAACGGTAACGGTTTTATACCATGGAATAAACGTAGATTTCCTGTTTGGGTCTTTCTCCTTGACCAGCCCTTTCAACCGTCCGATCTTCTTCGGTATCCGATACCACAAACTCGATATCGCCGTATTCCCGGGTGATTTCGGCCAGCGCCTGTTCTTTCTCGCTGAACTTAATCACATGCGCAAAAGGAATGGATCGTTTTTGCGCCTCCTGTTGAAAATGTTTGATATTTTTCTCCGTCAGGGTTTTGAATTCCTGACAGACCTTACTGCGTTCCGCCGGCAACAGGTTAAAAGTTTCGCATGACAGCGGCGCCGTGTTTAACGCCAAAATTTCGTATGAAAGCCTCTGGGCCATATCCAGCGCATAGTCGATCACTTCCTTGTTGAAGATGCTCTCGCGCCCGACCACCAGCAGCTTTCCCGGGCTCTGGTGGTGTTCTTTTTCATGAACCACCTGCTGAGCATGGTTTATTTGACCTGCCTCAGCAAAGGTAATGGCCTCCTGGTAGCGGTCCATTCGCCCCGTGATCTTTCGCACCCGGCCTATTAATTTATCGAAAATTCTTGCCATTTAATCAGTCCCTCCTTATCACGGCCGCAGTTCCGTCGATTCGCACCCTCTCCTGAGAACCAGGGGGGTGGGTAATTTTTGGGCAATCGCCGGGATCTTATTTCGTTTTTTGTCAGAGTGACATGCTTGCTCATTTCTGAGCCCGGCAGCATCATATATGGTCAGGACCACGTCCCGATGGTCACAGACGTAGCGAACGATTTCATCGTCAGGATTTCCGGGTTTCAGCGTCAAATGATATTCCAGGCCGTCTCTTTCCGGCTTCGGGATCAAACGATCTAAATTGTCGCAAGCCTGAATTCTCATCTGCTCGACGATCTCATGCTGCCCGGCCTCGGCGAAGGTGACGGCAACCATGGCGTCTTCAAACGCATTTTTGGCTTGCCGGACGCCCTTTTTAACTCTTTCAAAATAATTTTTGTAAGTGCGCGGACTGAGAATTTGCAGGATTTCCAGCCCGGCGCGCATACGCTTGCAAAGGGCTACCGCATAGTTGATTGTGCCGCGGTCAGGGGCGACACCCTCTATGGCCAGGAGAATTTTTTTCAATGGTATGACTCACTTTTAGATTGAACACACATTTTAGGCTCTGAGCACCGGGCGCTGATCGATCCGGTTTCTGACTTTGTCAGCCTTGCGTTTGCTTTTATTGGCCGGTCTCTCATTCATAATTTCCAGAGCGGTGTCTCTTTGCCCCGCTTCGGCAAATGTAACGGCCGTCATCAGTTTTTCGAATTTATAAATTATGTTTTTTAGGTTGAACATTTTGTTGCCTCCCGTAATATGATTTTGTATTTTATATAGAGCAATGGTCGTGCCAACCGGCAAAGGTATTCATAACGCATTGATTTTAAATAGGTTTATAACAAACGGCAGCCTGCTTAGGAAATAATGGGCTGTTGCAATATGCAATGCTTTTGCCTGATATTAAAATAAACTATTAAATTTTGGTGGGTTATGATATGTAACAAAAAAACCTGTTACGTTGCGATATGCAACAGGTATCTGTTCTAACAAATTTCTTTGAAAACAGGCCATGAAACAGGAAGATCAAACTGAACGGCTGCGGGTGGCGATCATCGATGATGAATCGATTGCCTGCCGGGCAATCCAGCGGGGTCTGGGGCAAAATCGTTATGAAATCGAAACCTTCGGTGATGGAGAAACCTTCCTCAAGCGAATGCGGGAGGATTTCTTTGACCTGGTTTTATGCGATCTCAGGCTGCCGGCCATCAGCGGACTGGATGTATTAAAGGAAGTTAAAATCCGCCATCCCCAGACCGAAGTCATCGTCATGACGGGGTACGGTTCGGTGGATATAGCCGTTGAAGCCATCCGTGCCGGGGCATTTCACTACCTCGCCAAACCGGTCAAATTAGCTGAGCTGCGCTCTTTGGCCGAACGCGCCCTGGAAAAGGTGAAATTGATCCGGGAAAAAGAGCAGTTGAAAAAGGCTCTTTTTTCTCAATCGCGTCAGCAGTATCTTATCGGCCACAGCGCGGCCATCCAGCAAGTTTTGGGTTTGGTCAAAAAAGTGTGTTCGCTGAACTGCAATGTCCTCATCTTAGGGGAGAGCGGCACCGGCAAGGAGTTGGTTGCCCGTGCCCTTCATTTTCTCGGTGTGCGCCGGGAGCATCCGTTTATTTGCTTTAATTGCGGCGGATTTACCGAAGAGCTGATCGCCAATGAGCTTTTCGGCCATGAGAA
>CAYTBC010000073.1:0-20958 GCA_964435765.1 uncultured Desulfosarcina sp. | reverse complement strand
GGGCCTTCGTATCGAACGACGATCACATCACCTTTTTTGATTTTAACGTCCATGATGGCCTGAAAAGCCTCTTCCTCGGAGCTGAAAATGCGGGCCGGTCCGGAATGTTTGAGCATCTCATCGGCCACGGCGGCCTGTTTGACGATGGCACCGTCCGGCGCCAGGTTGCCGGTTAAGACGGCCAGACCGCCCGTGGGATGGACCGGGTTTTCGGTCGAGCGAATCACCGCCGGATCCTTAATGCCGGCCTTAATCTCGACCAGCATCTCGCCCAGCGGTTTGCCGTAAACCGTCAGGGTTTTTGCATCGATCAGTCCGGACCGGTTCAGTTCCGCCATAATGGCCGGAATGCCGCCGGCATAAAAAAAGTCCACCACATGATGGGGCCCGGCCGGCGCAATGGAAGTCAAGTGAGGGATTTTTTTGGAGACTTTTCCGAAATCTTTAAGTGTCATATCGATTTCGGTGTAATAGGCGATGGCCGGGATGTGCAGGGCCGTGTTGGTGGAACCGCCCAGCGCCATGTCGGCCGCAACGGTATTGTAAAAAGCCTCTTTGGTCATGATATCCCTGGGTTTAATTCCGGCTTTCACCAGCTCGACTGCCTTGTAGCCGGTTTGTTTGGCCAGCCAGACCCTTTCGGCGAACACCGCCGGCGCGCTGCCGCTAAACGGTAGCGCCATGCCCAGTGCCTCCGCCAGATTGCTCATGGTGTTGGCCGTGAACATCCCCGAACAGGAACCGACCCCCGGACAGGCCTTACATTCAAATTCGGTTAATTCCTGTTCGGATATCTTACCGCTTTTAAAGCGGCCGACCGCCTCAAAGACTTTGTCCAGACCGGTGTCCTTGCCGTGAACCTTTCCCGGCAGCATGGGGCCGCCGGAAAGAAAAATGGAGGGAATGTTCAACCGTGCGGCCGCTATCAGCATCCCCGGGATGATCTTGTCGCAGGAGGACATCAGCACCAGACCGTCAAACGGGTGGGCGGTCGCCATGATTTCCAGGGAGTCGGCAATCAGCTCCCGGCTGGGAAGCGAATATTTCATGCCCACATGGTTCATGGCAATACCGTCGCACACACCGATGGTATTGAACACCACCGGCGTTCCGCCGGCGGCGTAAATGCCGGCCTTGACGGCTTCCACCAGTTTGTCCAGGTGCATGTGCCCCGGGATGATTTCGTTAAAGGAATTGGCGATGCCGATCATCGGCCGCTCCATTTCCCAGTCGGTAAATCCATCCGCGCGCAGCAGGGAGCGGTGGGGTGCCCGCTCCGGCCCTTTGGTCATCAAATCACTTCGTTTGCTCATGGCGTATTTCCTTTATTGTATTTGCTTCGTGATGTTTAGATAGAATTAACATTTGTGACAATTCGTGATTATTAGTGGCTTTTAGATTAAATGGATCTGCCGGCTGTAAACCCCTGATGCACCGCGTCAAATGCCATTGCCACCCGGTCGGCATCGCCAATGATCTCACAGGGGATGCCTTTCTGCTCGATGACTTCGGCCAGCGGATGATACGACTGGGCGCCGGCGGCCAGTATCACAAATTCTGCCGGAATTTCTTCTATAGCGCCTTCTATTTCGACCCTGACGGCCGTTGCTGTGATCTCTAAAGCTTTGGTGGCCACCCTGGCTTTGATGCCCTGGCGGGAAAGGTCCTGCAATATTCCCCAGCGAGTAGTTTTGCCGATATCTTTGCCCATTTTGTCGATCATTTCAATCACGACGATCTCTTTGGTGCCACGTGTGGCAAGTTCATACAGGACTTCGGGATCCTCGGCCCTGTTAACTAGGAGAAACTTGAGTGCCTCGGCGGATAGAGTTCCTTTTTCGGCCAGATACAATGCGGTTTCGACGCCAACTGCGCCGCCGCCGATGACCACCACCCGCCTGCCGGTCGCTGTTTTTCCCCGCAATACATCCCAGGCCTGAAGGACATTGGGAAGATCGCAGCCAGGAATCGGCGGTTTGATCGGCACGGCACCGGTTGCTAAAATGACGGCATCCGGCTTTTCGTTTGCGATCAAGGTCTCATCCACCTCTGTGTTCAGCACCACCTTCACGGCGCTAAGCGTTACCTGGCGCTCCAGATCTTTGGCCAGTGCGGCAAATTCCTCCCGGCCCGGCGGGGCGGCCGCCAGGTGAAGCTGACCGCCCAGGCGGTCTGCCTTCTCATAAAGGGTGACGTCATGGCCTTTTTCCCGGGCGGAAAGGGCTGCGCTCATACCCGCCGCTCCGCCGCCAATTACCATGATCTTTTTGGGAATCGTTGTTATTTCGACGGCGCTCTCCCTTTCACGCCCTGCTTTAGGATTGCAGAGGCATTCAACCGGTTTCAACCTAAAAAGGTTGTCAAAGCATCCCTGGGCGCAGGCAATGCAGTGAACAATATCAGCTTCACGACCGGAGCGGGCCTTTTGCGGCAGATAGGGATCGGCTATCAACGGACGTCCCATCGCCACCATATCGCAGAGCCCGTCGGCGATCATTTCACGCGCTGTAGCCGGATCATTGATGCGATGGCCCGCAATGACCGGAACATCGACCAGTTGCTTAATTCCTTTTGACAGATACCCGAAAACGCCGCGCGGCACCGAAGTCACAATTTGCGGGACCCTGGCTTCGTGCCAGCCCACATTGATGTTCAGGGCGTCAACACCCATTTCCACCAGGCGTTTGGCATATTCCTGCAAATCTTGGCGTCCGTTGCCGCCGGGCATGAAATCATTTCCGTTCATTCGGACAATTAACGCGAAATCATCCCCAACTTCCCGGCGGGCCGCCGCGATCACCTCCAGACCAAATCGCATGCGGTTATCAAAAGACCCGCCGTATTCATCTTGGCGTTGATTGGTCAGGGGAGAAAGAAATTCACTGATCAAGTACCCGGTGCCGCTTAACACCTCCACGGCATCATACCCGGCCTTTTTTACCCGCAAAGCGGCCCGGGCAAAATGGTCAATTATCTGCTTAATTTCATCGATCGCCAATTCTCGGGGTGTTTCTCTAGTCATCCGGGAAGGCACGGCCGAAGGTGCTACAGCCTGTTTACCATCCAGGAAGAATGAAAAATTATAGCGGCCGGCATGATTGATCTGAACCGCTGCCAATGCCCCATTGGCCTGAATTGCTTTTGCCAGGCTTTGCAATCCGGGGATAAATTCATCCTTGTGGGCACCGATGTTGGTCGAGTTGCCGGAGAATTCGTCGACAGTGGCATATCCGACCGTGATGATACCCACCCCGCCGCGGGCCCGCTCCGCGTAAAAGTCGATCAGTTGATCTGTGACTTCAAAGTCTCTAGCCATGTTCATATGCATCGCCGGCATATAAATTCGATTTTTTATCTCAAGCTGATTGATTTTGACCGAATCAAAAAGAGAATCGTTCACATTGCTTCCTTTCTGCTAAATTAAATTAAAAGCCGATACGTCGCTCAACGACCGTCAGCGTTTCGTCAACGATGCCGACCATATCGTCGATTTGCTGTTCGGTGATGATGAACGGAGGGCCGAAAATAATCGTGTCCCCCGACTGGCCGCGGTCGCAGCCGAAAGAGGATTCGATGTGCACGCCCAGCCGCAGGGCCTCGTCTTGAATTTGCTGGGAAAAGTGAATTTGCGGATCCAGCGTTTCCCGGGTTTCTTTGTCCCGGACAAACTCCACCCCCCATTGCAGCCCCCGGCCCCGGATGTCGCCCACCGTGGGATGCGACTTCAAGCTTTCCAGTTTCGCCGCTAAACAGGCGCCCATTTCGGCACAGCGCTCCACCAGTTGGTGTTCTTTCAGATAGTCGATTACCCGGCAGACCACCGCCGCGGCCACCGGATTGCCGCCGTACGTGTGACCGGATCCGAAGATGCCGGATTTGGCGGCAATGGTGTCATGGATTTGGGCCCTGACGACGGCGGCGCCCACCGGGAAATACCCGGCGCTCAGGCCTTTGGCCAGCGCAATGATGTCCGGCACCGCATCGTGGTATTGATAGGCATACCACTTGCCGGTGCGGCCGACGCCGCACATCACCTCGTCCAGAATCATCAAAACACCGTACCGGTCGCAGATGGCCCGGATGCGCCTGAAGTGTTCATCGGGCGGGAAAGCGGCCGCCAGCGAATGGCCGGAAACCGGTTCGGCAATGTAAGCGGATACTGTTTCCGGCCCCAGACACAGAATTTCGTTTTCCAGGGCCTGGGCGCATTCATGGCCGCAGGTTTCGGGCGTCTTGCCATACCAGCAGCGATAACAGTAGGTCGCCGGCAGGTGCACGAAATCATGCAGGTAAGGCGTGAAATCCGCCCGCCGGGATGTAAACCCCGACCAGGACAACGCCCCCATGGTGGAACCGTGATAACTTTGCCAGCGCGAGATCACCCTGAAGCGGGAGGGATTGCCGTTGTCGATGTGATATTTGCGGGCCAGCTTGACGGCCGTTTCGGTGGCCTCGGAACCGCCGGAGACGAAAAACACCCGGTCCATATCCCCATGGGTGGTCTCACAGACTTTGGCGGCCGCTTCCGCGAGGTTCGGGGTTTGAAAGGCCCGCCGAAAGACAAAAGCAACCTTTTTCATCTGTTCGGCGGCAACTTCACCGATTTCCGCCACCCCATGGCCGAGGCTGCAGACAATCGCCCCGCCGCTGGCATCGATAATGCGTTTGCCGTTTGAGTCGTGAAGATATACCCCCTCCGCTTTAACGATCGAGGGGGCTTCCCGGTTTAAATAAAAACCAAGAATATGATCCTTGGGTCGCCCTGGCATGATGTCCTCCCCCTAATCACTCCACCCTGAAAGATGGAACTACCTGGTGTAAAAAAAATTTAATATCAATTCGTCAACTCAGATTTTGTTTTTTTATGTCAAGAGTTGCGGATAAGGAATAAACCAATAAAATATGCGCAGCATACAGTAATTAAGCCGCCTGAGCTCAAGCCCAAGAAGTTGCTTCGGCACTAAAGTAAAAAAAAATAAGATCTGTCATTATTCAGGGCGGATTAATTATGGTTCCGAAATTTCAATGGTGATGCCGTTTAAGGCGCTGGGCATCGTCATGGCGATTTTTTTGCCCCGCAGGCCGGTGCGGGGTTTGGGATCCATCATCTCCACCCCTCTATCCTTTAGGGCCTCGACATCTTCGTCCATGCTGTCGGAAAGCAGACAGAAATGATGAATCGAATCCCCTCGGGCGCGGCGATATTTCCCCAGAAACCCATTATTACTGTCGTCCTGCAAAAACTCAAGGGCGATGCCGCCCATTTCCACCAGCGCGCATCGCATTTGCTTTTCCGGAAACTCTTTAATTGGCGGGCGCTCGAAATCAATAACCTGCGCCAGCGCATCCAAGCTTTTTTCGATATTTTCAACGGCAATGCCCAGATGACCGATTCCTTTAATCATGGTGTTCTCCTGTTTGATACCTGAACTATTTTCAGGGCGGATTAATCAGATCATGAATGCCCCCCCGTTGACATCCAGGGTGACGCCGGTGACAAAAGGAGATGCCAGCAGGTATTCGAATGCACGGACCACGTCGCCGGCATTTCCCAGCCGCGGTACAAAAACCTTCTGCTTCAGTTCGGCTTTCTTTTCGTCCGACCAGTCTGCAAAGATTCCGGAATCCTCGATAAAAGCCGGTGCGATGGCGTTGACCGTGATCCCGTAAGGCCCTAGTTCTTTGGCGGCATAGCGGGTGAGCCCCAGCATGCCGGCCTTGGATGCGGCATAGTGCGGTCCGACCACGCCGCCGCCGCGGGCTGCAAGGGATGAAATGCTTACAATGCGGCCGAAGTGCATGGCCTTCATGTCCGCGACAACCTGGCGGCACCAGTAAAATGCACTGTTTAAATTGACACGGATCGTTTCATTCCAATCCTGCACGCTGATTTGCTCAAAATTTCTGGCCGGCATGATGCCGGCGTTGTTGACCAGCACGCTGATCGGCCCCAATTCCGTGCGAACGGTATGATGATGGGCGGCGACGACCTCCGCATCGCCGGCATCGCCCCTTAGCATCAGAAGGCGCTGCTTTTCCGACAGCAAACTTTCAAGGTGCCAGTGCGCACTTTCAGCTGCTTTGAGGTCGCCTTTGTAGGTAATGGCCACCGAGGCCTTGTGAGCCACCAACCATTCGGCAATCGCCAACCCGATCCCACGGGTTCCCCCGGTCACAACAGCGACGATATTTTCCATGTCAGTCATACCTGAATTTCGCACGTAAATAACCTCTGGTGAAGTTTAAGCTCAATTTACCGTAATAGGCTTGGCTCGATGATGGTTGCCTAAAAATTCAGGTATCTATTTTTTTCAAAAATATTTTTAGGCTTAAATTTTCCATCCCGGTTCTGTGTGACTGAGGTCCATCGGCGCGTCCAGCATATAGAGTCGCCGGCTGAAACACATCGTAAATCATCAGCGCTTCGGTCACATTAAAAATTTTATGCTTTGCTCCGCTGGGAACGCGAACCACGACTCCCGGCACCAGCATTGGGTGTGTAACGCTCTGTTGTCAGGCTGCAGAATTCACTGACGGCTTCTTTGGTGTCTACCAATCTTTTTCCCGGCTGTCAAAATCAAAAAGCGGCGCATCTTTGCTGAAGATCCGCCTCGCGGTTTTTAATGAGTGGTGGCCTTGCAAATTAGTCCTTGAAATTGTCACCGATCGGTGATATTTTTTGGTCTAAAATAATCGGGATGAGGATTATGAAAAAGATCATGAAAAAAACCGCCGGTCAAAACATAAAGACTTCCGGGACAAAACCCAGGGACCGGGAAGCGACCCGTGCCCGGCTGATCGCTGCAGTCGGATCGCTGTTGGCCCGGGAAGGTTTCAAGGGTCTGGGGGTCAATGCCGTCGCACGGGAAGCCGGGGTCGACAAAGTCTTGATCTACCGTTATTTCGGTGGATTGTCGGAGCTTATCGCCGCCTTTGGCCGCGAAGGCAATTTTTGGCCCTCCATTAAGGAGCTTTGTGGCGGCGACATTGAAGCCTACGGCCGATTGTCCGTGCCCGAACAGTTATCCCGATTGGGAAGAAGCTTCATCCAGGCCATCCGCAGCCGGCCGCTCACCCAGGAGATCCTGGCCTGGGAAATGGTCGAGCGCAACGAACTGACAGTTGAACTGGAAACGATCCGGGAGAATACCATGATGAATTTTTTCGATTTGTTTTTTCCTGCTTCAAACAAGGGGCCTGATATAGCGGCGGTGGGTGCCATTATCGGGGCCGGGGTCAGTTATCTGGTTACCCGCGGGCGTCAGGTCAGTATTTACAATGGCGTCGACCTCCAATCCGAAGCCGGCTGGCGAAGACTGGAAAGGACGATTGACACCATCATTGAGGGGTTGTTTACCGGCACTCCAAAATAAGCAGATTTTTTTTGCTTAAATTGTCACCGATAAGTGACTATTATTAAGGGTGCTCTGAATGAGATACATGCACAAGATCCATTGCTGTGCAATTGACAAGTTAATGTCTAAAATGCCTAAATTGTCTAAAATTGAGGCGTCGCGATGCTCCATCTGCATTTAACCAATTTTTCAACAAAGGAATGGTTTCTTTATGAATTTAAATCGGAGAAGCTTTTTAAAAAAAACCTTGGCCGGCGGATTGCTGCTTTCTGGCAGTGGATCGTTAATTTCTGCCTGTACGGGCATTGTCCGTTCGGATATTTCGAAACCTGATTTCACCGGAAACTCAACCGCGCAATTGGATGAGGTTGGACGTGCTGTTTTATATTATGCATCACTGGCCCCCAGCGGTCACAATTCCCAGCCCTGGTATGTGAAGTTATTAGATCGAAACGAATGGATCATCGGCGCTGATCCCTCGCGCCGGCTGCCGGCGGTTGACCCGCACAACCGGGAAGCCATGCTTTCCATCGGCGCTTTTGCCGAAAACCTGGTTGTGGCGGCCGGGAATTTCGGTTTGAAGGCCGAAATGGAGATCATGGCCGCCGATCCTTTTGATCCGGACATCCTCAAGGTTTCCTTAAGCTCAACAAAAACGGTCGATTACCCGCTGCAGCGCATCACTGGGCGCATGACCGTCAAACACGGCTACCTGCCGGATGAGATCAAAAAGCAAGACCTTCAGGTGCTGTCAAAGCCGTTCAACGGTCATATCTTTTACTTTCCAAAGGGAACCGAGCATGCCGATTGCATCGCCGAGGGTGCCGTCGAAAATTTCCGGCTCCAGTCTCAAAGGGACGACGCCCAGCATGAACTGGTCCAATGGCTGCGGCTCAGTACCCCTGATGCTGAGCGCTACCGCGATGGACTGACCGTTGAAGGCATGGAAATCCAGGGCTTCAAAGGCTGGTTTGTTAGAAATTTTGTCAAGCCCGCAGATTTTTTGAAGCCTGATTTTCGCAAGCAGGGTGTCGACCACACGGCCGAACTCGCCCGGCAGGGTGGAGGATGGTTCGTCATCACCAGTCAGGGTTCCACGGTCGCCGATCTGATAGATACCGGCAGACGGTTTGAAAGGATGGCCCTGCTGGCCCGTGAGCGCAATATGGCGATTCAGCCCATGACCCAGTACCTGGAAGAAGAAGCCGGTTTAAATCAGATCGCCGCCACCCACAGGGAGGATATGATTCCGCAGTTTATTTTGAGAGTGGGTTATCTGAAGCGCTATCCGGAGCCGGTGAGCCTTAGAAGACCGGTGAGCTGGTTTGTGAAATTATAAAATATGATGCTGGAAAAACGTCAGGGCAAAGGCGAGTCAGTATAGGCAACATTGGCTTCCTTTGATTCGTAGCGGAGCAGTTTTTTGCCGGTCCGGATGTCTTGCACCCAGGCGGGATTCAGCAACATCGATTTGGCGCTCAAGACGATATCGGCATCCTTTAGGGCGTTGTCGGCACTGGCGCGATCATAAATCTGACCGCAGATCATGATGGGTAGATCGGTTGCCTCGCGGGTCAACTGCGCCATATTTTGTGCGGAGCCGAAGGCCTTGTCATTGTAACGGTAAGTGGAAACTGAAATGGCGTCGATAGGTTCGGCCGACAGAAACTTGATGATCTGCTGCCACTCGGCTTTGTTGTCAAATAAAGAAACCTGCGGATCGGCAACCCCCCAGTTGGAAATTCTAAAGGTCAGCAGACGATTTTCCGGCACCACCCGGCGGACCGCCTGAATGACTTCGTGGGCAAAGCGGTAGCGGTTTTCCACCGAACCGCCGTATGTATCCGTGCGCCGGTTGGAATAGGAAGATAAGAAGTTATTGATCAGATAGCCGTGGGCGCCGTGAATTTCGATGCCGTCGAAACCGGCCGCCACCGCACCTTTGGCTGTTTCGACAAAGCCGGTGATGACATGGTCGATGTCAAATTGGGTCATGGCATCCGGCAGCGGGTAGGGTGAGCCGGTCAGCGGATTGTCCTGTTGGGGGGGGATGGCGCTGGGTGCAATCACACGCCCGGCGGGATTTACTTCCGGCCATGACATGCGCCCGCAATGAAACATCTGCATAACGGCCAGAGCGCCTTTCTGCCGGATGGCTGCGACCACCGGTTTCCAGGCATCGATTTGACGCTGGGTCAGCAGCCGGGCCTGTCGCGGATAGCCCTGGGCACTTTCATAGTCGGTAACGATGGCTTCGGTGTAAATGATGGCGGCTCCGTTTTGGGCGCGCCGAACCAGAAAGTCGAGCACGTCCGGCCGGGGAATGCTGTCGCCGGGCGATGACATGCGGGTCATCGGTGCGACACCGATGCGATTTTTGAGTATAAAGTTACCAATTTTGTAAGGTGAAAATAAAATATCGTTGTTCATTCTATTCCTCATGATTAGGTGCCTAACTATAGGTGAGGCGTCTGGTCTGCAATCAAAGAAGGCAGCCCTTGGTTCACCTTTTTTAAAAGCGATACGAGAGTTAGTCTCTCGCCTTCGGTCAAAAATGCCATCAGCCTGGCGATATGGCGGTAATAGCCGGGAAGCAGATCATTCAGAACCTGACGTCCGCCGGTTGTCAGGCGCACCCCGATTTTTCGGCGATCCTGAGCATGCGCCCGCCGCTCGATCAAGCCGTCTTTCACCAGCCCATCCAAAAGTCCGGTCATGGTAGCCCGTTTCACACCCACCTTATGTGCCAACGTTGACGGACTGATCTCTTCATCCGGTGTACGGTTCATCACTATGAGTGTCAGAAAGCGGCCCTGGGACAAACCGGATCGGCCCAGAATCGATTCAAACGCCGACAGCAGATCGCTGCCGGTGCGCAACAGTTCCGCACAGGTTTTGATGGCCGATGGGTTCATATTGGGGTAGCGGCCTGAACTTATCTTGATTTCCGCGCCTGCATCGCCCTATGTTCGGCATCCAGCTCCCTCAGCAGATTTTTTAAGGACCAGGTTTCCGAGGTGGGCGTCAGCGTCGCCCACAGGGCCTGCTTCATGCCGGCCTGTCGACACCCGGACATGAGCAGATGCAATTCGTTTTGCGTAATTCCGGACATGATGATGGCCCGCGACAGCTGGGATGAAAGACCCGCGCCCGTACCGTTTTCAAGTTTGACAAGTTCCCTCACGCTGAGATCCGCCTGACCTTCGGTTACCCAGACCAGCGGCATGCCCGCTAAACCGATCATATCCAGCAGCGCGATAAATTTGGACTGAATGTCGGCTGCAAAGCCGCAAAGCAGCAGCTTGCGTGGACCGTACAGTGCCTCGTCCGAGCGCTTTACCTTTTGAAACTCACCGTCGGTCATGGTAGTTCTCCCTTCTAATTGAGCAAAAAGCGCTCAATTAGAAGTTAAATGGTTTTCTGATTAAGTCTGGTGTTAAGACGAAATCATTATAGCGTATCACACTGGGTTTCGAATGTGTGTCTTGTCATTGGTATTTAAGCTATTTGAATTTGCTTCGAATTTCGTGCTTCAAATTTCGGATTTATGAATGATGAGAATTGGTTTTAGCCCTGTTCCAAAGTGCTCCCTTAGCCTCCCGCGCTGCGAGAAAAGCATTCATTTGTCGATCATCGGCTTCAGAATCTTTTCGATTTGAACCGGCGCTTCGATCAGCTTTTGGGCCAGCATGATTTCTTCGGTCTGCTTCCAGGCCGCCACATCGATCTTGCCGAATTCGGAATTCGGTTCAGGCAGCATCAATACGCGGGTGGCCGGCAGCTGGATGCGCACGATTTCTTCCGGGGTATCCGGGTCATACTTCAAAACCGTTGCAATGGCCTGCTCTTCATTGGCAGGGTTCAGCGCTTCGCGCCAGGCTTCCAGCAGCGCCTTCATAAAACGTCGGACGGTCTCCGGGCGTTCATCCAGCATCTTTTGGGTGGTGACAACGGAATTGGCCACAAACTGAATACCCAATTTGCTGGGGCTCAGCAAGTCGAATGCTTCGCCGGCCTTGCGAAGTTTTTCGCCGATAATGGGCGCCTGGGCATTGCGGTACAGGGGCCACAGATCGACCTCCCCCTTGTAAAACGGTGTGTAGTCGTAGCGCACGCTGAAAAGTTTGACTTCATCTTCTTTGATATTGTATTTGGCCAGCAGCGCCCGCATGATGGTTTCGTCGTTGCCCCCGTAAGTAATGCCGATGGTTTTGCCCTTGAGATCCTGCGGGGTCCTCAAAGGTGTTCGATCCGGCCGATAAATCCAATGCAGCGGGTTGACTTGAAAAAGCTGGGCCAGGACCACAATGGGTGATCCCTTTGAAACCGCCCGAATGATCTGATCGGCCGATGCCACCCCGAATTGAGCGTGGCCGATTTCCAACTCCTTGATGGCGTCCTTCTCGGGACCGCCGGCTTTTACGGTGACCTTCAGTCCGTTTCGGGCGAAATTTCCCTGCGCCTCGGCCCACAGATCACCCACCACACTGATATTGAACAGCCACTTGAGCCGGTAGGCTACTTCCTCCGGGGGCTGCTCCTTTGCTCTGCATGCGCCGAAAATCAGTAGCAAGGCAACAGCACCTATAATAAGGCCTGCTGCGTGAAATCTTTTTTTCATGAGGTTTTTTCCTTTCCCTGCCGGTATTAGCCTTGGACCATAGGGGTTGTTTTTATATTGAATCCAGCAATATGGTTTTAAGTAAAAATATCATATTTTAGCGAAATGTCGATAGGATGATTAAGTGCTTTGCAGCCGCTTTTGAACCACCAGCCCCAGCCATTCCAGGCAGACCAGATACAATGAGGTGCATATCCCGATTAAAAACAGCGCCACCAGGATCTTGGCCAGATCGCTTTGGTAAAGGGCAATGCGGATACTGTGGCCGATTCCGGCATTGGCTGCAATGAATTCCGACACGATCGTTCCTACGATGGCCAGGGTTCCGCTGCCCACAATGACCGTGGTGATTTTGCCGACGTTTTCAAATGCCCTGATTTTTACCTGCAGGCGCCAGTTCATTCGCAGGGTGGATTCGTAGAAATGTTCGATTTCGGTCACCGGTTCGGATAAAATGCCGATAAACGAAAGCAGCAGGGGAAAATAGCAGATCATGGCAGTGATCAGCAGACGGGAGGATAACCCGTCTCCCAGCAGGATAAATATGATCGGTGCCACGGCGACAATGGGATAGGCCTGAATGTTATAGGCCGCCACCCGGATGAAGGAGCCGATCCAGAGGGTTAAGCGACCAACGATGCCGACAATGGTTGCCAGACAAATGGATAGCAGGTGGCCTAAAATCGCAACGGATATCGTGTCAATTACGTTAAGCAGAAATCGTCCGAAAACGTTTTGGGTGGTCTGCCAGATTTCAAGCGGGCTGGGAATGACATAGTCTGAAAGGTTTAAAATATATTTAATCGAAAAGAGAACCGTGATGCCCAGAAAATAGATGATAAAGAATTGATAGATGCGTCTATATAGCATTGACGATCTCCAGCATGGTTCGCTCCAGATCTTTTTTGACCAGGTTTTTTCGGTTTGAATGGTCCTGGCCGAATAGGGACAGGGTCTGGGGCCGGCGGTGGTTTCCCCGCAGAACGAAGATCTGCCTGCAGAACTTGGCGACTTCCGCCACGTTGTGAGAAATATACAGAAAACATCGGTCCGGAAAGGTGGACTTCATCTCCAGAATAATTTTTTCTTTTGTGACCTCATCGACGTTGGCCAGGCTTTCATCCATAATCAGAAGATCGAAATCCTGCAACAGGTAGCGGACAAGATTGGTGCGATTCTGCTGTCCAAGGGAAAGCTGCGAAAATCTTGAGTTTACATAGGCCTCCATGCCGAAGGCGCTCGTCAGGGTGCCGATTTTTTCTTTATTGGGTCGCGGCGTGGTGGCTTCCAGATGATCGCCAACGGTGGACCATCCCGGAATTCTTTCGAGGTTGTAGGTGTAAAGGACGCGACGTATCTGAGGCATTGCAATATCGCCGCTGAAATCCTTTATTTCCCCGGTGATCATTTTGGCCAGAGTGGTTTTGCCGACCCCCGACGGCCCGAATAACGCATGGAATCCGGGGCCGGAAATGCGATAACTGATATCCGTAAACACTTCAGCGGCAGCGCCGGGATACTTGAAACTTATGTGCTTGCATTCGAGCAGCATGTTTTTTTAAGTATAATTCAATTTAATCAAATTGCACTTCGCAAAGTCGCGGGAAATTAACTCGGATACTTACGTTAGGTCGTATATCCGAAATGCCGGATGCAGTCAACCGGAGAGGTAAGGCGCATTAGACTGCGGGGGGAGTTGGAGGGCCGGGATTTTGCTGACCAATTTTGGCAAGCCGCTGAAGGTTTCGGGTGTCAGCCCAGCCGCTGGCCGCCAAGACGGCCAGTTTGATCGAACCCCCGCTGTGTTTCAACAGATTCCGCTCGCGGAGGCGGTTCAGAAGCGTCGAGGGAGGGCTTTTAAAACTGGATCTCGGTTATACTTTACAGCAAGCAGCCAATGACCTGTGGATAAGCGAAGCCCACGCAACGCCACGGCCGTCGCTTATAGCCCTTTGTATTCGACTCAGATCAGCGACTGATAATTTTATAAGCAAATTGCGGTCCGCGGCCCTGGAGATAGGCCATGTCCACCCAGAGCATGGCCATGGGCTCAAAATAGCGCGCGTGATAGAGCGGACCGGTTATGCAGGGTTCAAACCCCACATCTTTGGCCAAATGAGCCACTTTTTCCCGAGCGTCGGAATCATCGCCGCAGATGAACATGGTGACCGATTGCGATTCATATTGCGGATCAGCCATATTGCCCGAGCCGGTGGTGTTAAATGCTTTGACCACCTTCGCACCTTCAGCCCACTGAGCGACCTGTTCTCCGGCCGATATCGTGGTTCCGATGCTCAGTCCCTTGAGATCCGGCGCGATTGGATTGGTACAATCCACCACAAGTTTGCCGGCCAAATTGCCGGCGGCCTTGACCGCGTCCCGAGTGGCAGACCAGGGAGTTGCAAAGACAATGATATCCGCCGCCGCCGCAGCTTTTGAAACACTGTCTGCCTGCGCCCGGTCTCCCGAAACTTGCAACAAGGTTTTTACTTTTTCACTGTTTGGGTCACGAACGCCGTAAATGACCTCGTGTCCCGCTTTTACCCAGGCGGGTCCCAGGGTTCCGCCCACATTTCCGATTCCAATCACTGCGATTTTCATGAGGTGTCTCCTAATTAATCCGCATTAATCCGCCCCGAAAAGTAGCATCGTCAAAGTTGTAAAATTATCTTTGAAAACTGAATAAACTTTGTAAATGGAAGCTCCGGCGGATTAATTACTTAATGCTTCGCATTTTTTTTCCTATTTTTCTTTTTAATTCATAACAACCAGTGATGTAAGCTAACAAAGGGTCTAATCTTGAACGTTGAACCTTTGAACCTCTGAACCTATCTGCTTTTCAGCTGCTTGCCGACTTTCCAGCAGTCGGCCACCACATTGCCCACGGACCAGTACTTAATGCTGCTCATGTCAAACAAAAGCGGTTTCAGTTTGGCCAGGTCGATTTTCCCTTCGGTGAGCACGGATTCGTCGGCATAGGTTTCCACAATTTCCCCGATAAACAGGTCATGGGTGGGAGTGTCATAGATATCGTAAAGCCGGCATTCCATGTTGATCGGACATTCTTTAATCAGGGGCACGTTTTCCAATTCCCCATAGAAAATTTCAAACAAATCGGACTTGTCTGTTTTCTTTCCGCTGACCATACCGGCATAATCGGTTTCAGTCACCAGGTTTTCCGATGGCATATTCACACTGAAAGCTTTGTTTTCCTTTATGCCCGCATTGGTATAGTGCGCTTTGGCCGAGCTTAGTGAAATCAGGTAAGGCCGGGCATGGTTTACGATTCCGATGTGAGCGATGGTGATATAGTTGGGTTTGCCGTCTACCATTGCGCCGACCAGCACCGTGGGCGTGGGGTAGAGCACATTGATTGCGTTCAGGGTCGTTTTCACTTTAAATCCTCCTTTGCGGAATTTACCCGGCTAAGCCGGGAGACTGTCCGGCATCCGCGGTCTGGACATCGATTTAAGGTATAGAAAAACAATAGCTCGGATACCCGGGAAGTCAAGATGGTCGAATCTGCTCAGCCGACTATTTTTTACCCGGTTGACCGCGAATCTGGGGCAGCAGGGTGCATATTTTTTACCCACATTTTATTAGGCGCTGATACCAGGGTGTTGGGCACCAAATATTTTTCAACCATTATTAAATTATTTAATAATGTTTTCAAATAGTTGAGTTGGGGGTGGGATTTCCGATGCGCGACTGGCACGAGAATTGAAGAATAGAAGTTACAAAGCCTCGAACAGTGATTACCCTTTGCCTGTTATAGCTTCACCTTCAACCAAGGAGAGATCCAATGAATCATAGATCAAAAAATTTAACCATTTTACTGGCTGCAATTTTTATCTTCGGTTCGGGAAACCTGGCCTTTGCTCACCGAGGCCGAGGATATGGTTATCCCGAAGGAATGTATTACGGCCACGCGCGTCAACTCAGGGGCCCAGGCGGCCCCGGCTATGGCATGTTCGGCGACTTAAGTGAAGATCAGATCCGGAAGCTGGACGAGGAGCGTACGGCATTTTGGGAAGCGACCAAAGACCTGCGACAGCAAATTTACCAGAAGCGGCTCGAACTGGCGAGTGAATTGGCCAAGCAAAACCCGGATGCCGCCGCGGCAGCCGCCTTGCAGCAGGAAATATCCGGCTTTCTGGCCCAACTGGCTCAAAAGCGCCTGGAACATTTTTTACGGGTCCAAAAGATCAACCCTGACGCCGGCCGAGGTGGTCCGATGGGATTCGGGATGATGGGGCCTGATATGATGCACCGCGACATGATGGGACCGCGCGGATATGGCGGCTGGGACCGCCCCGACTGTGCTTTCGGCGGACCCGACGGCGGTTACGGCATGGGCCCGGACCTGATGCACCGCAACATGATGGGACCCGGTGGATATGGCGCCTGGGGCGGCGACGGCACGGGCCCGGGGAGGATGGGTCCCGGTTATGGGCGGGGCCCAGGGATGATGAACCGTGATGACTCCCGGCAATATCATGATGACCCGAATGTTCCGGCCGAAAATAATGCCGGGGCGAGTGAGGAAAACTAACATGAAACCCGCTAAAAATTGGTTCGCTAAAATCCTGATGGCCACGCCTGCACTTATGACCCTTTTTTCCTCCGAACCGGCCCTGGCCCAATATGGTAACAATCAAGGCTGGCAAATGGGTCCGGGAATGATGGGCGGTTGGGGCAGCGGTTGGGGCATGGGATGGTTTGGGGGTATTTTTATGATTATATTCTGGATTCTTATTCTGGTGGCTCTGGTGTTTTTCATCAAATGGCTGGTCCAGTCCACCGGTCGCAGCCAGACAGGCCCCGCTGCCGGCAATCGGGCGCTTGAAATTCTCAAGGAGCGCTATGCTCGCGGCGAGATCGACAAGTCTGAATTTGAAGAAAAGAAAAAGGTGCTGACATGATCAATCGCCGTCAGTTTTTAAAGCTGACCGGGGCCGGTGCGGCCGGTCTTTTGACCGGGGGTATGACTTCCTTTGTGAATGCCTCCGGGCCGGATGCCGCTTTAAAACCGGCGAAAAATTTCGTTCCCGATCTGGATATCGATTTACGCGCAGCCCCGGCTCAAGTCCCGATACTGCCGGGCAGTTCCACCGATGTATGGCGTTTTGAGGCCAAGCTGCTAAAGGGGGATCCGGCGAGTCTGACCCGTCTTGAAAGAACGTATCTGGGGCCTGTCATTCGGGCCCAAACAGGCCAGAAAGTCCGTATCCGGTTTACCAACAACATCGCCGATAACACCATCGTCCACTGGCATGGATTGCATGTGCCGGCCGATATGGACGGGCATCCGCGCTTCGTTATCCCGCAGGGCGAATCATACCTGTATGAATTCGAAGTGCGCAATCGGGCCGGAACCTATTGGTACCATCCGCATCCCCACGGCATTACCGGTCCCCAGGTTTACAGCGGACTGGCCGGTCTTTTTCTGGTTTCCGACGACGAGGAAAAAGCGGCCGGGCTGCCGACCGGTGAATACGACATCCCTCTGGTTATTCAGGATCGGGCTTTTGACAAAAACAACCAGCTGGTTTATCTCTCCGGTCACCGCATGGAACAGATGACCGGATTTCTGGGGGACTGGATTCTGGTCAACGGCCAGCCGGATTTTATCCTGCCGGTGGCCACCCATGCATACCGACTGCGTCTTTTAAACGGTTCCAATTCTAGAATTTACAAGCTGGCCTGGCAGGACGGCAGTCCCATGACGGTGATCGGCACCGACGGCGGTTTGCTGGAAAAGCCGGTTCAACGGCGCTACGTGATGATAGGTCCGGCTGAGCGGCTGGAGTTGTGGGCCGATTTCAGCCGTCAGGCGGTGGGCTCGGAAACGGCCCTTGTGAGCCTGCCCTTTGATGCCGGAGCGCTGGCTGGCGGAAGGCGAGGCGGCGGTATGATGGGAGGCATGATGGGCTCGGATGCCGTCCTGCCCAACGGCGCCGGTTTTTCGGTCTTGAGGGTCAAAGTAAAACGACAGAACAAAGAGACCCTTGCCCTGCCGCAGCGGCTTTCCGAATTTGAGGGTTACCGGGTGGGCGACGCCGTAAACCCCGGGAATCCGAAAACATTTCATCTTATCATGCAGCAGATGGTCTGGACCCTCAACGGCCGGATATTTCAAATGGAAGCGGTGGCCGGCGATGAAGTCGTGCAGATGAACACGATGGAGGTGTGGGAGTTTGTCAACGAAGGCGGTGGCATGGGGATGATGGGTATGATGAATATGCCTCATCCGATCCACCTGCACGGCTTGCAATTCCAGGTTCTTGAACGGCGCGGCGTCATGCATGACGGCTATGTCGACGAGGGCTGGAAAGACACGGTGCTGCTGATGCCCGGCGAGCGCATCCGGCTGCTTGTGCGCTTCGCTGATTATCCGGGCTTGTTCCTGTACCACTGCCACAACCTGGAGCACGAGGATATGGGTATGATGCGAAATTATTTCGTCGAAGGCAACGGTGCAACGGCCAAACAGAAAAGCCCGACTGCCAGGGAGGCATAACCAAACCCCATTCTATGGCGTCAAGGATGGGTCAAGCGGAATCATGTCTGAGGCCTCATTAGGGTGTTCAGGCTTCTCAGATCTGTTCGACCGTTGTCCGCAAACGCTCTCACCGGGCTCGCGTCCCTTCTATCTCAAAATTTAATACCCATTAACCGATGAACATTGGAAAAACATGCGGATTCATGCGATAACCTTATAAAAAAGGGGAGCGGTGAACCAACAACCGTAAATGACGAATTGGGAGCCTGTGAACCTCTGGTAATTCGAGATCTCTCAATGAATGTTTTCCTGATATATGTGCGCGACGAAGACTACTACCGGATGCTGCCGCCCGAGTTGGGTGGTTCCTGGTCCGGCGACAACCATGTCAAGGTCATGGCGTTTCCGCCTCTCGGAATCGAGACCCTGGCATCGGTTGTACGTCAGCATGGGCACCAGGTGCGCATGTTCGACACCTGTCACCCGCAGATGAAAGCAGAGCAAATAGCGGCGGCGGTCAAAGAGGAACGTCCGGATGTCATCGCGCTTTCATTTCTTTCTACAACGACTTACCCGCCCACCAAAACCATGGCCCGTCGACTCAAAAAAGCAGCGCCGGACACCCCGATCATACTGGGGGGTGTTTTTGCCAACATGAATGCAGATCGCATCCTGCAGGATTGTCCGCATGCAGACTGTGTGGGGTGCGGCGAAGGCGAGGAGCTTTTGCCGGACTACCTGGACCATCTCGATGATCCCGGTGTGGTGGCCGGCCTGATTTGACGCAACGGCGATGAGATCGTCACCAACGAGCCGCGTTCTCTTATCCGGGATCTGGATCAGTTTCCCTACCCGGACCGCGACAGTCTGCCTATCGATTACATCGAATCATTGCCCCTGGATGTTCCGGCAGTGCTTTCCCTCGACAAATCCGGATTGTCGGGCGCCCCATTCAAACTTATCGACTGGTGCGAACCTTTGGCCGTTATATGAAGGTATCAGACGTCTTCAATTTTCTTTCATCCCCTTTCCGCAAAAGGACCCTGTCCCGCAAACCCGAGCTGCCGGCCAAAATGATTGAACTGGGTATGAAAGCGCCCGACAGAAAGCCTGTTTCAATGACCTGACCTGTCTGATATCAGCGTCTTATTAGGGTGTTGAGTTTTGAAGCAGTTGGCGGAAAAATTCCAGAACCTCGGGGGAGGCCCAGTCCAGCGGTCCGATAATTTTTTTGATGAGAAGCCCCTGGCGGTTGATGATAAAGCTTTCCGGAACGCCGGTGGTTTTAAAAATGTTGCGGGTGGTTCCTTGAGGGTCGACCAAGGCCGGAAATGTCAGGTTATTTTTTATCATGAAAGGGGCTACCGTATCGGCGCCTGCGGCGTCGATGCTGACAGCCAGGATTTGAAAATTTTCACTTTTCAACTTTTGATATAACTTTTCCAAGGACGGCATTTCATCAACGCAGGGCGGACACCAGGTTGCCCAGATGTTAACCAGAACCACTTTGTCCCGGTAGTCTGAGAGACTGGCCACTTTGCCGTCGAGGTCGGGCAGTTTGAAATCCGGCGCAGGCCGACCGACTTCGAGGCCGGCCGATTCGAATGATTGAACAGACGATTTTTTCTGCCTCAGCGCAAAGAGGACCACGACCGCAGCGACAGCCAATGCAACGATTATGATGGCCCGGTAGTCAATTTTTTTTGTTTCCATTCCATTCCTTTTTTGCCGATGTTGTCCCTGAATCCTGTTTCTTTCAAAAATTTATTGTGTTTATCAAAAAAATGCAATGGTAATGCCGCTGAATCAGACCGGAAATCGGCAAGTCAATTTTTCGGCGGATTTAAACGTCCGTTGCGCGTGGGCAGACAATCTGCTACAGGACTTGCGAAATGGAATATGCATGTTTAACATATCAGGCGAACTTTGCCCATAGATAGGGGAGGGGAGCCGTTTTCAGCGGCTGCCTCAAATTCAAGATATTTCCAGACCAGGGAAAACCCGTTGAGTTTTAATATACTTGAAATTGCCTTAATTGCAGTGGCCCTTGGCTGCGATGCGTTTGCCGTGGGATTGGGGGTTGGATGCCGGTTTTGCGGCCCCAGGCAAATCTTCCGGCTGTCGTTTCATTTCGGTTTATTTCAGTTTATGATGCCCCTTGTCGGATGGCTTTCAGGGCATCAAATTCTGGCCTACGCTCGAACCTGGGGATCCTGGATCGCCTTTGGCCTGTTGATTTTTATCGGCGGCCGCATGGTGCACGCGGGTTTTATGCCCCCTGAAAAAGAGACCGAATGTGCGGACCCGACCAAAGGATTCAGCCTGGTGATGCTGTCGGTGGCTACCAGCATCGATGCCCTGGGAGTCGGCTTCAGCCTGGGGGTTTTAAATCAGAATCTATTTACGGTGGCCGTGTGGATCGGTATTACGGCCGCCGCCATGACCTGGCTGGCAATGAAAATCGGCAACCGGTTGTCGCA
>CAYTBC010000072.1:0-21001 GCA_964435765.1 uncultured Desulfosarcina sp. | reverse complement strand
GGCGAAAACACGAAAAAGAGATAAGATCGATTTGGATTTTTCCATATTTCGTGGTTTATTGGTGAAAAAAGTGGAAACCAGGGGGAGTTACAACCGATAAGGGATTTCAACAAAATTGTGCTTTAGGGGACTAAAATCTTTTGAATTCCGTGTGATCAATTTAATCCTGTGATGTTGGGCGAGCGCTGCCTGGAAAGCATCCGGAAGCTTCCAGCTGTGTTCTCTTCGCAGTTTGGCGGCAAGGTCGGCGATCGGTTTGTCGATGATAAGAAGTTGATATTGATCGAGCAGCTGAATGACGTCGGGCTGCTGCTCTTCATCAAGCCCGGTTAAAATTTCCGCCCGAGTTATAACTGATATAGCGGTTTCAAGAGGATCTAAATTAATGATAAAACGGGTGGCTTTCTCAACTCCGTTCAAATGATCAATTAATATAACCGAATCAATTAATCTTTCAATCATAGGGAATTCCACTCAGCTCGAATTGCCTTCTGGTAATCTAATCCGTCGCCCTTTTTCCAGATGCCTTTACTATTTTGAACGATGGTCTGGTAATTGTCAAAAAGTTCGGCCTCTTTCAATTTGCGAATTCCCTTTCGAATCGCTTCCGCCATTGAAACCCTGTGCAAACTGCTGTAACTTTCAAGCCATCGCTTGTCCTCTTCTGATAGGGTAATGATTGTTCTTTTGTTTGCCATATTTCCCCTAATTAATCCGCCCTAAAAAATAGCATATTTAGGGTTGTATATTGTTTTTTTAAATTGAAAAAATTTGTTAAACTTTAGCACCGGCGGCTTAATTACTGTGTGCTGCGCACTTCGTTTTAGGCTGAACCGCTTTTGGCTGATTAACCGCATGTAAGGGAGTGACCCTGCGCATACCTTAGGCAGTGGCCGCCTAAATCACATGGGTCATATCATCCGCCGGCCCTTTTATCGGCAGCGTCCCATGTATCTTTCAGAACAGGTAACTAGTGATATATATATCTATATATCACTATCAGTTCTTTGTCAAATATTGATTTATAACTTTATTCTCCTGTTTTTTTTCCTGTTAAATTTATGGATCTCGATATATAGAAAAACCAAATTTGAGGTACGAGGTCCACTTGCCCCTACCAAGTTTATAGAAGATGAGCCAGAAAAAATCCAAGAAAATCAAAAATTCCCGCCAAGAATCACACTCGAGTGGAAATTTCACCAGATTGGCAGCCAATCATCTGCTTCCGATTGCGCTGCTGGTGTTTTTTTGTCTGATTGTTTATTACAACTCTTTGTCCAATGGATTTGTATATGACGATATTGGTTTGATCGTTGAGAACAAGTACATCAATCAGCCGGGTAGATTTTTAGCCTCCCTTTTTAATCATTCCTATTTTCAAGTTGCCGGTCTGGAGGCAAGTTACCGGCCGATAGCGACGTTATCCTATTTTTTAATCCATACCGTCGCGGGAAGCGACCCTTTTTATTATCACCTGGCAAGCCTGATCTTGCATACGCTCAATGCTGTCCTGGTTTATTGGCTGGCCAATTTAGTCCTGAAGCATCGTCTGCGCGGCCTGATGGCAGGGCTGCTGTTTGCCTGCCATCCGGTGCTCTCTGAAGCGGTCGATTGTATTGGTTTTAATGACGATCTGCTGGCGGCCCTTTTTTTCCTATTGGCTTTGATATGTTACATCCGAATAAAACCAGAGTCGCTAAGCCGCTCTATCAGGGGCTATGCTCTGGCACTGGTCTTTTATTTTCTCGGGTTGTTGTCCAAAGAAATGGCCATTACGCTGCCGGCAATCATTTTGCTGTACGATCTGGCGCTCCAAGGCGCCGACCGGGGGGCGCTGAATCTTAAACGATTGTCATACATCTTAAGGGAAAGGGCCTATTTCTATGCCGGATTTGTTTTCGTCAGCCTGTTTTATTTATGCATACGATTTTTTCTTTTATACAATCCTGCAGAATCCCTGAAAGCTTCGGCCGGCAGCCTGCTTGAAAGGATTGTTTATCTGCCCGGCCATATCTTCAGCTTCATCCGACTGACTCTATTTCCCGTCCATTTAAATGCAGATTATGTGTTTTCCTATCCGGACAGCTGGTTCGGTATTTCGAACCTGATCGGCGTTGCCGTTGTCATGGCTCTGATCGGCGGCGGCTTTTTCATTTATCGATATTCGCGGGAGATCTTTTTCGGCATAGGGTGGTATTTGATTACCCTGTTTCCGGTTTATAATCTGATCGAAATCTATCATCCGTTGGCTGAGCGCTACCTTTATATTCCGATCATTGGGTTTTGCCTGGTGGTCCCGGTAGTTGTCCATGGGCTGGTCATGCGACGCATTACAACCCCATCCACTGCAACGGTGGTGACGCTGATACCGATAGTCGTTATGTTAAGCCTTTATTCGACCGCCACCATCGCTCGCAACCCGGACTGGAAGAACAATTTTGCCCTGTGGTCGCAAACAGTTCAAAGCTCACCCGACAGCCTCACGGCGCATGGAGGACTTGGCATGGCCTATCTGGAGCGGGGGATGCTGGATAAGGCAGCGGAACAATTCGAGATCTCAATTAGGCTTTATCCCGGTAACGCAAAAAGCTATTACAACCTGGGGCTTGTCTATTATCAGAAGGGTGATCTGGAGAAGGCTCTGGAATATTTTAACCGATCCGTCGCCCTGAACCCTGATATCATGAGAGCCCATTACAACCTTGCCACCATCTACCTCAAGCAGGGCTTATGGGACCGGGCGATTCGCCACTATGTCAAGGTCAATGAATTGGACCCCGAAATCCCCATGGCCCATTATAACCTCGGGATGGCCTATGCGATGCAGGGGAAATTAAATCCTGCCATCAGACAGTGGGAAACAGTGCTGCAACTCGATCCAAACAACACCCAGGCCCAAAACAACATCCAGAAGGCAAAAAAGATGATAAATCAGAATGGGAGGCAGAACTGATTTGGAGCCTCGTTAGGCAAATCAAGCAGCAGAGTAAACCGGCTATGCCCTAAACATATGCCGTGGAATGATGGAATACTGGAATGTTGGAGTAATGGGTTCAGAAGGATGAAATCTTTTATCGGTACAGCTCGTAATTCAGAGATAAAAATCAAGATAAATTCCGTTTTTTATACCCAATATTCCATTATTTCACCATTCCATCATTCCATTGGACGTCTCAAGGCAAACTCCACCCCTCCGGAGTGAAGTCAAAGCTCGGCCCTCTAAGCCCGGATTCTTTACTCCTCATATTTACCTTTAAACCCAAAGTATTTATAAACTTCCAAGGTCCGCGCCAAACGGCCGCTGCGATAAACTTTAATTTCCACCGGCAGCGGGTCCATCTTTTCGAAAAGAGGCTCATAACGCCTGGCCCGCTCCTGATGCCGTTTGGGTTCGACGATCAACAGGGCGTCCCAGCCGGTATGTTTTTCGGCCGTAAACCAGAGGCGATACTGGCTGTACCTGTGGTACAGGGACGTTGCGGCGGTAGCAGGGTCCAGATAGACAGCCAGCTGGCTGGTCGTGTAGAAACGATGGCCGAAAATAAAGGTCTTCTCCGGCTGCGGCATCCGGGCCCGAATTTTTTCAACCTGTTCGGCGATTTCCTGCCAGCCGAAAAGCTCGTTGCTGATGTCAAAGCCGGCTTCAAAAGGCTTGAGGGGCTTTATGGCCGAAAATTTTTGATTCAGGCTCAGGGTCACATCCCGTGCCCAGTTATAGACCGGGGCGGCAATGGGGAAAAAAAGTGCCAGATAAAGCAAGGCCGTCATCATAAATCCGGTCACTGCCGCCGCTGTCGCCCAGCGGCGCCAGCCTGCGGCGGCTTGATTTTTAGGGTCTGTTTTTCGTAAAATTTCGGCGGCGACGATAATGGAGCCGGTCCACCAGCCCACCGATGTCCAGTGCGGTAGAATCCGGCTGGTCAGTCCCGTCAGGCAGAAAAAAACAAAAACCGGAATGCTGGTCCAGACCGCAAAGCGGTCGGCAGCGCTGATTTTCGTCCGGCGAATGAGCGCGATAAAGACGGCGATCAGCAATCCGAATATTATCGGGGACCAGGCGCCGAGCTGCCCGGCGATGGCCGTCAGAAATTTACCCGCAGCAAGGCCGTCCCCGCTGCCCTGCCCGAGTTGATATGAATAAGAAATCCAGTCATGCTGAGCATTCCAGATGATATTGGGGAGAAAGACCGTCAGACCGATCAGGACCGCAACATAGGGCTGAAATTTTTTCAGCCAGAAGCGATGATCGGATGAGGTAATGAAATAACCCAACAGGCACATGGCCAGCAATACCGCGTGATACTTGCTGAGGAGCGCGCCACCGAACAAAAAACCCGCCAGAATCCATAAGGACCACTTGCCGCTTTGCATGGCGTGCCACACCGCCAGCAGCGTGCCGCACCAGAAGACGTTCAAGGCGGCATCCGGCAGCAGGCCCACCAGCAAAAGGTGCTGGTAGGGCATCAGGTTCAATAACAGCAGCGCCCCAAAAGCCGCCCGTTCATCCCGGTAAAGTCCCAGCGCCAGGTACCTGAGCAGGACCGAACTGATGGCCGAACAGATTACGGGACCCAGACGGACAAAGAAAAGGCTGTTCCCGAACAGGGTGGTCAGAGCTGCCGTAAAGGCGACCATCGGTGGGTGGTCGAAGTAGCCCCAGGCCAGGTGGCGTGAATAAAGCAGATAATGGGATTCGTCGACACCCAGGCCGAATTTGTCGCACAGAAGCAGGCGAAAGATTGTGATACAGGCTAAAAAGAGCCAGAACAATGTTCGGCAGGTGGTCTGCGAAATTTTGCGGGTGTCAGATAGCATTTTGTTACATATCGGAGGTGTCAGGTGTCAGGGCCGCCTCTGGCCGCGGAGCGCCCAGTTTGATCGAAAACGAAACTAATGAACATCGAACATCCAACTCGCCAGAGGCGAGCAAGCACTTGTCTGCCTCCTGCAGATCGAACGTCGAATAAATGTATTCTGTCTATTTTAAAAGGGGTTAGCGAAGCGATTCCACCCTTCGACATTCGATATTCGTTATTTGTTATTCTGCTGTTCGCTTTTTAATTTCGTGTAGTTTCATATGTTCAGGCTTCGGTACCGAAAAACCCAAATAAAAACATAAAACAGACGACAAACAACAGACCACTGACTACGGATCTCAAGAGCCCCGAACAGACGTGAACCCCTAACCCTGAACCTTTGAACTTTTCAATATCTCCAGCGCTTTCGCGAGCACCTCATCCGGACTTATTTTTTTCAGACATAGGTTGTCGCCGTCGCAGGGAGATTTGCGGTGGTTATAGGCGGTGACACAAGGCGAGCATGAAAGTCCCAGGAAAAGATTGTGCGCATTTTCAGCCATGGTTCCATACAGCGCCGGTGTTTCCGGACCATAAAAAATAATTTCCGGAATGGGGGTCATGGCGGCAAAGTGTCCGGGACCGCCGTCATTGGTAATCAGAAGCGCTGAAAAATGAAATAGCAGCATCAAATCCCGGATGGTTTTGGTGTAGCCGGTCAAATCAACACAGCTCCGGCTGCCGGTATGGGAACGGATCACTTCTGCGACCGCCTGATCCTCTGCCAGGCCGATCACACAGACGGCATAACCCCGTTGAAGCAATTCTTCGGCAAGACGGCAATAATATTCCAGGGGCCAGGCGCGAATGGGCAGCAGTCCGCCGCCCGGATAGATGAGTACGATCTTTTTATTTTCCAGCTCCGGTGCCCTGTCATACAGCTGCTTTTGGGCATTTTCAATTTCCCGGGGTTCAACCGCGATGGCGGGAATCTTCAATTTTTCAACCGGCACCCGGCGTTTGCCCCTGGGGTGGGTCGACGAATCGATGGCCTCGACCAGGGTCAAAAACTGCCGCGAAATATGGTGATAGGGATTATAGAGTACGGGTCGGTTCGTGAAATTGCCGCGGTACAGCCCTTCCTGGGTGTGGGGGTGAAATCCAACCCGGACGGCAGCGCCGCTGAGAAAGGCCAAAATGCTGCTGATTCTGGAAAACAGCTCGCAGTCGATCACCACATCGAATTTGATCCGGCGCATGTGCGACCATACCTTCAGGGTGTCACCGGCGAAGGTTAATAAAGAACGATCGCGAATCGTTAAAATGTTTTCGGCGGGCACAACCCCTAATAATTCGACAACCTCCCGATTTTTTTCAAACAGCATGACCTGGAGATCGAGCCCCGGAAATTTTTGCTTGAGGCGTTGAAACATGGGATGGGCCAGGACCAGGGCGCCCATTTCGGACAACAGGATGACGAGAATTTTTTGGGTGTCCCCGGGGCGGCGGTCTTTTCTAAATAATCGGTAATAAATTGAAAATATCCTGCAGATAAAGCTTCCGAGGTGGCGGTCGATGATGCGTTGGGTGTCAACTTTCATTCGGGATCTCCCCTGGGGGCGAGATTGCTGAATTTAATTAATCCGCCCGGAAAATAAACTTTTTATATAACAAAATAGTTGTTTAAAGAAAAGAAATTGATAATATTTTTACATGAATGTTTGATGCAATTCTTTGGATGTGATATAGAAATTCCGAAAAAAATGCACTGTTGATAATTATCTGTCGGCGTTGGTCGGTAAAAGGGTATGGCCCGCAATTCAACCTATAACATTTTGATGTATTCGCACGACACTTATGGTCTCGGGCATATCCGGCGGACAATGGCAATCGCATCACACCTGCTGGGACCGCGCATAAATATTCTGATCCTGACGGGTTCCCCCATTGCCGGCCGCTTTTCATTTCCGGAACAAATCGATTTTGTCCGGATTCCCGGCATGATCAAGAAAACCAACGACGAATACCTGCCGCTTTCCATTAAAATCAATGCCCGCCATGCCCTGGATATCCGCAAAAATATCATTACCGCCACAGCTAAAACCTTCCAGCCCCACCTTTTTATTGTCGACAAGGAACCCCTTGGATTGAAAAAAGAGGTGTTGCCTACTTTGCAATGGCTGCGGCGCTGCCGGCCGGATACACGATCGATTCTCGGACTGCGGGATATTATGGATGATGCCGCATCCGTCAAAAAGGACTGGCAGGAGAAAAGGGTCTACCAGCAGCTTGAAGATCTCTACAGCGAGATCTGGATATATGGGATCCAAGAATTTTATGACCCCATCGCTGAGTATGAAATTTCAGAAGCCGTCAGCCGCAAAATGTATTTTACCGGGTATATTCCCCGTAAAATGCCGGGCAAAGATGCCGTCCACCACATAAAAAAAGAGCTCGGCCTGAAAAAAGATGAAAGACTGGTGGTGGTTACCACCGGCGGCGGCGGCGACGGCTACAAAGTCATGGATACTTACCTGACCGCGCTGGAAACCCACGAGTTAAAACTGCCGTTTAAAAGTGTCCTGATCACAGGCCCTTTCATGCCCAAGCTGGAAAGAAGGGATGTGTTTAAAAGGTCCAGAAGATTGGCTGTGCGCACCTACCACTTTTACCGCCAAATGGAGAAAATTTTTGCCGCCGCCGATCTGGTTGTCAGCATGGGCGGCTACAACACGCTTTGCGAGATCCTCGGCCAGGGAACCCTCAGCCTGGTCATTCCGAGGGAAACACCCCGCAAGGAACAAATCATTCGCGCCCGCGCCTTTCATCGACAAAACCTGATCGATTATATACCCTGGGATGAATTCACCCCCGAACTATTATTCGAAAAGATTGTTACCCTGCTGCAAAACCCGGAACCTTACCGCGAAGCCATCTCCCGCTTCCGGCTGACCGGAATTGAAACCATGCAGCAGCGCCTGCAGGAATTCAGGTGCAAAAAGCTATGAGTTCATCCGGTACGCCTGTGCTGGGGATGATCCTGAAGGGCTACCCCCGCATTTCCGAAACTTTTATCTCCAACGAAATACACCTGCTGGAAAAACTCGGTTTTGCGATTCATCTGTTTTCCATGCGCCAGCCGCGGGAAAATTTCACCCACGACAGCGTCAATAAAATTCAGGCTGCGGTCGACTATTTGCCTGAAACCCTGATAAAGCCTCTGCCGCGACTGGTCTACCACAATCTTTGCCTGGCATTTCGAAAGCCCAAAGTATACGGTGGAGCGCTCAAAATTGCTTTTCAAAGATTTTTGAGAACCCGCAAATCCGCTACAATCAAACATCTGCTGCAGGCCGGCTATCTGGTGAACCGTCTGCTGCCGCAAAGCAAGGTAACACATCTGCATGCGCACTTTGCCCATTCTCCGACATCGGTGGCCATGTTTACCAGCCAGTTGAGCGGACTGCCGTTTAGCTTTACCGCCCACGCGAAAGATATCTATACATCCGATCCGCGGCAGCTGCGGGAAAAGATCGGTTTGGCCCGGTTTGTGGTTACCTGCACGGAATACAACCGGAGGCGTCTTTTAGAGATTTCCAACGGCCATGCAACCCCGATCCGCCGCGTTTATCATGGAATTGACACCGGGCTTTTTACGGATGAAAACGTAGCCGCAAAAATTCCCGCACCTCCCTACCGGATTCTGACCATCGCCCGTTTAACTCCCAAAAAAGGTTTGCCCACGATCTACCGGGCGCTTAAGCTTTTGTTCGACCAAGGCGTTGCTTTGATGCACACCCATATCGGTGAGGGTGAAGATCGCATCAACATCGAGGCGCTCATTAAAAAGCTGGAGCTGACATCCGTGACCCAAATGCTGGGTACCCAGCCGCATGAGGTCGTTTGGGGGCATTACCAGAAAGCGGATCTTTTCGTGCTGGGCTGTGAAGTGGCCTCCGATGGAGACCGTGACGGCATTCCTAACGTCCTGCTCGAGAGCATGGCCATGGGCGTGCCGGTGGTTGCGACCGATATTTCGGGCATTCCCGAGCTGGTGGAAAATGGGAAAACCGGCCTGCTGGTGCCCCCCGGACAACCGGATCAAATGGCGGCCGCCATGCTGCGCCTGCTGACCGAGGGTGGCTTAAGAAAACGGTTGGTCGCATCGGGCAGACAGCGCGTGGTTGATGATTTTGACAACCGTCGACTGATATTGGATCTTGCTGAGGTCTATCGGAAAGAAGGCTTGGGGCCTAAATAATTGAATTCGGAAGGTGGAATGCGGAATTCGGAAAGGTTCAATGGCGGATTTGGGAAGGCAGTAAAAAAAATTGTTTTCTTGTTTTCATAATATCATTGAATTACGTTTATAAATAATGGAGTTCTGGCTTGTCGGAGGTCTCGTGTCTCTCATCAAGTTCGTTCCCGGCTTTATTGCGGCGATTGTTGCTTTTGTGGTTCTTAAACTCGTAGCTTTGGTCGGATCGTTGTGGCTGCAGATTTTGGTCTTTTTCGGCGTTTACCTGTTTGTTGCGATTTTTGCCGAGATTGCCATGACGCGCTATGGACAAAACCGCCAACCTGATGATTTATTTTAAAATTTAAGATAATCCACATGTGCTTAGCTCCTTGCGCTATGCCCTCGGCTCCAGGCTCATTGCGCATTTTTTTCTATGCCCCTTTCAAACCTCTGGGGCATGCGGACCCTTCCGGGGATCTGGTGACCGCCACCGGAATATTTGATTATCTGGTGCAGCGGGGCTACCAGGTGATTCCGGTCAGCAGTCTGCGCTGCCGCTGGATTTACTGGAAGCCCTGGTTGTGGCTGCAATTGTTGTGGGAAAGAAGGCGCGTGGTGCGCAGTTATTTCGCCAGTCCGGCGGACATCTGGCTGACCTATCACAGCTATTATAAAGCACCGGATTTGCTGGGCCCCGCAGCGGCCGGCCATATGAAGATTCCCTATGTCATATTCCAGGGCATTTATTCCACCAAACGAAGGCGCCGGTGGACAACCCGGCCGGGATTTTATCTGAATAAAAATTCCCTGCAGTGTGCCGACCATGTTTTTACCAATAAATCCGTCGATCTGCTCAATCTCAAACGTCTTTTGCCTGAGAGCCGGGTGACCTATGTGGCCCCGGGTATCACCCCTGCCGATTTTCCCTTTGATGCCCAAGCCCGTCGAGATTTGAGGATGCAATGGAAGGTGGCCGACAAGCCCGTAATTTTTTCAGCCGCCATGTTCAGACAGGATGTTAAAACCGAAGGACTTACCTGGGTGATTCGAGCCTGCGGCGAACTTTTGCGCCAAGGCCAGGATTTTCTCCTGGTCATCGCCGGAGACGGCAAGGAAAGGGGCAGACTTCAGCAGCTGGCCGGCGAGCATGTGCCCGATCGGGTGCACTTTGTGGGGAAAATACCGCGCGCGGATATGTATCGCTTTTACAGTGCGGCCGATCTTTTCGTGTTTCCCGGCATCCGCGAATCGTTGGGCATGGTTTATCTGGAAGCTCAATCCTGCGGATTGCCGGTGGTGGCCTTTAAAAATGCCGGCGTTCCGGAAGCCGTTCAGGAAGGTAAAACCGGGATACTGGTGCCGCGGTTCGCCCGGGAGCCGTTTGTGGACGCCATCAGGCGTCTTTTGGAGGACCCAGGTTTGCGCAAACAGATGGGACGGGCAGCGAGTGCTTATGTCCGCGAAGCCCACGATCTGAACAAAAATTATCAGGAATTCGAGATAGCTCTTAAATCAATCGCGTCGCAGGTTAAGAGTTAAGCCGTATGCAAGAGGAATCAAAAATCACCCGCTTCGGCCTGATCCGCCATGCACAAACTATCTGGAATCGCCAAAAAAGGATTCAGGGCCAGAGCGACTCGCCGCTAACCGTCGAAGGGGAGCGCCAGGCCGGCCGGTGGGGGAAGATGTTAAAGCAATTTTCGTGGGACCGCATCCTGGCCAGCGATACCGGACGTGCGCTGAAAACGGCCAAATTAATCAATGATTGTCTAAACCTTTCATTGACGACGGATCCGCGCCTCCGGGAGCAGGACTGGGGACAGTGGACAGGTAAAACTGTTGCCCGGCTGAAAACCGAGTCCGGCCGAAAGCTGGATGAGCAGGTCAACGCCGGCTGGAGTTTTTGTCCGCCGGCGGGTGAAGACCGCCGCAGCGTTCTGGCAAGGGGTCTAAGAGCTTTGCAGGCGGCTGCGGAAGAATGGCCGGGTGATCACATTCTGGTCGTCACTCACGAAGGGGTGGTTAAAAGTCTGATTTATCATCTTTGCGGTCGAAAGTTTATTGAGAGCGAGCCTGCAATGCTAAAAGCCTATCAGCTGCACTGGTTGGTTTTCCAACCCGGCGGGCTCCGGATAGAGGAAGTCAATGCATTTGGACTAGAGCCTTAATTTTGATTTATTGGTATGCCATGCCAAAGCCTCTAAAAATTTGGGATACCCGAATTAAAATCGCTTGAAGGCCGGGAGGCAGGAGGCTTGAAGGCTCAAAGGAGAGAACGATCCAGCTTCCCAGCATTATAGCATCCCAGCTTCCCAGCCACTCGTATTTGCATCTGTGGTCTTGTTAAAACGGATATCACATGCCACTTTTCAAGCCAGATATAATCGGATAGAGATATGCAATACTTGATGATCCATGACATCCGTAAAGAATATTTCGATTTGAGTCTGGACCAGTACCGGCTGACTTTTGACGACGGTCTTTTTTCGCAGTACTATTATTTTCCCCTCTTAAAAAACCATCCCGCTGAATTAACCTTCTTTATCACCACCTCCTTTATTCAGCCCGCCAAGGCCCGGTCCATGTTCGCCGGCGAATATCTCTCCCATTTAAAAACCAAAAAGTACGCCTACCGGACGTTTGTCGAAGGCCGCTATGATCATTTCATGACGGTGGAAGAAATTCAGGCAATCTCTGACCGGCCCAATGTGCGTATCGGCGTTCACAGTCATTTTCATGACGTGATTTTAACCGCGACCCACGCCCGCAAGCGCAAGCCGCTCAGCGCGTGGAAACTGGCGCGTTTTAAAAACCGGCCTGAAATATACGCCCGGGATCTCAGCATCCGTTCCAAGTTGGCATTTCAGGGCTATTATTTTAAAGACGAGGCTCTGACCCGGCGGACGGAAGCGCAGTGGGAAGACTACATTAAGTATGACACCGAGCTGTGTCTGGGGTGGATGGAGCACAACCTGGGTTTTCGGCCCGACTGGTACTGCTTTCCGTTTAACGAGCACAACGAAAAATTAATTTCGATCCTTAAAGCTTTCGGATTCAAGAAATTTTTCGCCGCCCGGCCCGGCAAAAGCGCCGAAGTGCTCGGCAGGATCGATATCGACAGCCTGATTGAAAATTAATCCGCCCTGAAAAACAGCACATTCAGGTTTGTAAATTGTTCTTTGATAACTGAGAAAGGTCTTAATTGATGGTCCGGCGGATTAATTATTTTATGCTGCGCATATGATATAACGCTGAGTTACTTTTGCCGCTTTAAAAGCCTGCAAGCGGGTGACTTTGCACCCGGCGGTCTTCATCCGATTCTACCTTGACACTCAATTCCTTTGCGCTATACTCAACCCATATAATTAGCAGGAGCTTTAAACCTAACTGAACAATTGCCAGGACCGGAACTCCAGTGCGGGCGCCCCTAAGATACGCTGCATAAACCGTTTTGCAGGGGCGAGGTTTATCCGCCTCAGGTGGATTTACCCTCGCCCGCACAGAACGGGCCGTTGTTTCAATCCTCGTATTGGCAGCGCTCAATTTAGGTTTTAAATCAACTTTATTGAAAACCGGGATGCGATGGAAATTAAAGCGTTTACTGTCGCCGATTTAAAGGCAGCGCTGGCATCAGAAGATTTCTGGCTGACTGAAACTCTACCGATCACCAAACACCGGGCGCTGTCGTACAGTCGCAACCCTCGGGCGGGTGAGAATGACCCTGTCTTGCTGGTCGCCTACCAGGACAAGCGGGTGATCGGCTACCTCGGGATTATTCCCGATAAAATTTTTGTCGATGACGCCGTCTACAAATTGGGCTGGTTGACCAGCTGGTGGGTTGATCCCTCTTTTGCAACCGCGGGAGTTGGCGCTATTCTGCTTTTTAAGGCACTCAACGCCTATGACCAGTATATCGGCATCTCCGGAGGATCCCGGGAGGCCAGAAAGGCGCTGCATGCCTCTCAAAGGTTTATGGCATTAAAACCCTTGCAGGGACTGGATATCCGCTTGCGGTTGAATCTAACCCGAGATATCCCCCGCAGGCTCCCGGCGCTGAAATTATTCCGGGGGCTGTTTAAAATCTTTGATGTCATGCTGGATGAAGCCGGGAATTTTAGAAGTTTTTGCTGGCAGCGGCGCAACAGCCCCAGTCTGCATCTGACGTTCGAATATATTTCGACCATCGATGAAGAAGCCGGCCGTTTTATACAACAGCATCACCAGCATGATCTGACGCGCAAAGAAAAGTCCGACCTCAGTTGGATCATGAAAAACCCCTGGATATTATCGGCGCCGTTCAAGGATTCGGCGAGCCAAAGATATTATTTTTCGTCGCGCGCCGACCGATTCTGGTATCTGGGCGTCAAGGTGTTTGAGCCCCCAACCGAAATGATAGGGTTTTTCCTGCTCAAAGTGCGTGATGACCGCATGAGCGTCGTGTACGCCTTTTTTGACAGCCGGCATGCCGCGGCGATCACCGCCGCAGCGTTCCATCACGCGCTGGCAACGGATGTGAGCATACTCAGCCTGTATGACGAGCAGTTGATTGCTGGGTTTTCAGCGCTGCGCTGTCCCCGCTGGTCGGCCGAAAAAAAATCGAGAGGATTTTCTCTATCAAAAGCGTTCGCCGATATTTCCCCGGCGAACTGCCGCTTGCAGGGCGGCGACGGAGATCTCGCGTTCTATTAAAGTAAATTTTAACAGTAGAGAAAAATTCGGGCAATGCACGCAAAAATTACGCAAATGCTGTTCCGGGTTGTTGATGAGCTCAACCAACTGCGGCCGACGGAAGAATACCTGGCTAAAGACCTGGAGACACCGCTGGCCGGTGATTCCGGAAGATTGGATTCAGCGGGACTGATTAATCTGATTGCCGTAACGGAACAAAAGGCCGCCGCAGAACTCGGCAGGCCCATTCTGTTGACCGATGATCGCACCTTGTCCCAGGTCAATCAGGTTTTTCGCACCCTGGGGGCGCTTGCGGACTACATTCACATGCGGCTGAACGAAAAAAATGACGGCTGAGCAACCCACCACCTGTGTCCTGGTCTCGGATTTTAATCTGCAGAACTTCGCCGGTTATATCGCCAATGATCCGGAATTTCCCGGCATCAGGCCGATTACCGCTCCGTTCGGGCAGCCGGCTGCGACCCTCCTAAACCGGGACCTGCCCTGTTGGCAAAATGCGCCGGATGTCGCCGTGGTCTGGACCCGTCCCCAGTCCGTTGTCTCCGCTTTTAAGGCGCTGCTAAATTATGAACCGGTTGCGCTGCCGAACCTGCTGCAACAGGTGGATGAATATTGTGCCCTGCTGATAAACATGAGTGCGTGGGTGAAGTACGCAGTGGTTCCCTCCTGGGTGCTGCCCTCCTGGGGAGGCGTCTTCGGGCTGCTTGACATGCAGGCCGAAATCGGGCTGACGAATACCCTCATGCGAATGAATCTCCGACTGGCTGAAAATCTGGCACAGGCTTCCAACATCTATGTTCTCAATGCCCATAACTGGATTGCGCAAGCCGGGGAACAGGCATTCAGCCCGAAGCTATGGTATCTGGGGAAAATTCCATTTGGCAACGAGGTCTTCAAAGCCGCCGCCCGGGATATCAAAGCCGCCCTGCGCGGAATGCTCGGCTATGCGCGCAAACTCATCATCGTCGATCTGGATGATACACTGTGGGGCGGCATCGTCGGTGATGCCGGGTGGGAGAATCTTGTCCTGGGAGGACATCATCACCTCGGGGAGGCCTATGCGGATTTTCAGCACGCTTTGAAATCGATGCAGAATCGAGGGATTATTCTGGCAATTGTGAGTAAAAATGAGGAGCCGGTTGCGCTGGAAGCGATCAGAAAACACCCGGAAATGGTACTCAAGTTGGAAGATTTTGCCGGCTGGCGAATTAACTGGCAGGATAAGGTTCAAAATATCATCGATCTATTGACCGAATTGAATCTTGGGCCCCAGTCGGCGGTGTTTATTGACGACAATGCCGTTGAGCGGGCGCGTGTCAAAGAGAGTCTGCCGGAGGTTCTGGTGCCTGACTGGCCGGCAGACCCCCTGTATTATCCGGCGACCCTGCTCAGTCTGCGGTGTTTTGAAATACCGTCTCTCAGCCGGGAAGACCTGGACCGTACCCGCATGTATCTCTCGGAACACAAGCGCCGGGAATTGAAGCAAACCGTCAGATCCCTAGTGGAATGGCTTGCGCGGTTGGCTATTTGCGTTCAGGTTGAAGCGCTTCATCCTGCCAATCTGCAAAGGGCAGCGCAGCTGATGAACAAAACCAATCAAATGAACCTGTCCACCCGGCGAATGTCCGAATCCGAACTCTTGGCTTGGGCCGAACAGCAGCAACACCGGCTATGGACCCTGCGCGTCTCTGATAAATTCGGCGACGCCGGTCTTACCGGCATCGTGAGTCTGGAAATTCAAGATCGAAGCGCTCAAATTGTGGATTTTATTCTGAGCTGCCGGGTGCTGGGACGAAACATAGAAGAAACCATGCTGGCCACCGCGGTTCACCACGCGCACGCACTCGGCATCGAAAACGTTTACGCCCGATATATTCCCACCCCAAAAAACAAACCGTGTCTGGACTTTTTTAAAAGTTTGGCGCCGCGATTTAAACAGCAGGGGGACTGTTTTGTCCGGGACGGAAAGCAGCCTTTTCCCGTCCCTGCGCATATTGAGCTTGTAGGAAGCTAATTACCGATGACCCAACGTATATTTACTTCCGACGATCAGCTTGCCTTCGCCAAACTGTCCGGCGATTATAATCCGCTGCACCTGGATGCGGTGCTCGCCAGGCGTCTGCTGTTCGGGCGCCAGGTCGTTCATGGTCTGCATGCCCTGTTGTGGAGTCTGGATTGTCATCTGAAGTCCCGGACACACCCTTTGGAGCTGCGGACAGTCAAAGCCAACTTTCAGGCCGGAATCGGCGTGGGGCAGACCGTCCACAGCAGGGTTAACCTGCAGGATGAATATCGGTTCGCAATCCAACTGGAGACGGACGGCATACCTGCGGTGTGGATGGAAATTACCTGGAGCCCTTCAGGGCACCGCCGGACGGCAACGCCGGCGGAGGTTCCCCGGGAGCCGGAAAAATGCCGGGAACGCTCCCTGGAGGAGATGGCATCCGCTTCGGGCAGCGTCGCCCTGTATTTTGACGGCGACTTCGCCGGCGGGCTTTTTCCCAACCTCATCCGGTTGCTGCCCCCGATTCAGCTTGCCGCTCTGCTGGCGACGACGCGTCTGGTCGGCATGGAATGCCCGGGGCGCCACTCAATTTATTCAAGCCTCAATCTGGCTTTTTTTTCGGACAGCGCCGAAGTTCCAAACATGAACTACCATGTCGCGGATTTCAACCGGCGATTAACCCTGGTTTCAATGAAGGTTGAAGCCCCGGGAGTGAAAGGACAGATAAAAGCCTTCTTGCGACCCAAACCCCAAAGGCAGGCCGCCTTCGCGGATCTCTGCCGTCAAGTCGAATCGGAAGAATTTTCAGCCCAACGGGCCTTAGTTGTCGGAGGATCCCGTGGTTTAGGGGAAGTCACGGCCAAGCTTCTGGCCGCCGGCGGCGCCGAGGTCATGCTTACCTATTATCGCGGCGAACAGGATGCCCGGCGCATCGTTGCAGAAATTGTTTCTCACGGAGGCGATGCGGATTGCCTCCCGCTGAATGTATTGGAACCATCACAAGGGCTGCCGGGCAGGTTTGCCGACCGCTCCAAGCCTCTGTATTTATATTATTTCGCCACACCCTATATTTTTGGAGCAGCCAAAGGCAAATTTTCGCCGCAGCGCTTTAGCGCCTTCAGCGAGTATTATGTCACCGGGTTTCTCCGGACGGTTCAAGCGGCAGAGGATTCAACCGCCGGGTTGCGCAAGGTTTTCTATCCATCCTCGGCCGCGATCGAGGAACTTCCTTTGGATATGGGCGAGTATGCCGCAGCCAAAATGGCCGGTGAAATCCTTTGTGACTTTTTGCATAAAGCGCATCCCGGGCTTGCCATCCACAAACCCCGTTTGCCGCGTGTCGCCACCGACCAGACCGTCAGTCTGCTGCCGGTGAGTAATCTGGAGCCCGTGCCGGTTCTTTTAAGCAATTTGCGATATCTCAGACAAATGTAGCCGCATGAAAATTATTCAATACTGCCAGCATGTTCTGGGAATCGGACACCTGTTTCGCAGCCTTGAAATTTGCCGGGCGCTTGGCGGCCACGACGTGATTCTGGTGACCGGCGGCCCGCAGGCGGACACCGATTTGCCGGGTCATGTCCGGCAAGTCCGTCTTTCCGATCTGCAGATGAACTTTGAATTTAAAGGGCTTTACAGTTCCCAAAAAAATGCGACCCTGGATCAGATCAAGGCGCAGCGGCAAAAGCGGTTGTTCGACCTTTTTAAAAAAGAAAAACCGGATGTTTTTCTGGTCGAGCTTTATCCCTTCGGACGCAAGGCCTTTCGCTTTGAACTCGATCCGGTTTTACAGGCGATCGGGGACCACAGACTGCCTGCCTGCCGGGTCGTCTGCAGCGTGCGGGATATTCTCGTCGAAAAGGAAGATGCGGCCAAACACGAAGCCCGGGCGGTCAGCACACTCAACCGCTATTTCGATGCGGTGCTGGTGCATGCCGATCCCCATCTCGCTCAAATCAGCGAAACCTTTAATCGGTTTAATGAAATTAAGATTCCGGTGGTCTACACCGGATACATAGCCCGCAAGCCCGCACCGGATGCCGCGGAAAAAATGCGCCGCCGGCTGCAAATCGGCCCGGATGAGAGCCTGATCCTGGCCAGCGCCGGCGGGGGCAATGTAGGTGCACCGCTGCTGGAAGCCGTGATCTGCGCCTTTGATCGGCTGCGGGTGAAACATCGGCCTTATTTGAAGGTTTTCACCGGGCCTTATGTGGATCCGGGAGAATTCAACCGCCTGAAGCGCCTGGCCGGCAAGGATGTCGAGATCAACAAGTTTACTCCTGATTTTTTAGCGTACATGGCGGCCGCCGATCTGTCGGTCAGCATGGGGGGATACAATACGACCATGAACATCCTGGCGACCGGGGTATCCGCCCTGGTGTGGCCGTTTCCCCAGAATCGCGAGCAGCAGATGCGGGCCGCACGCCTGGACCAAATGGGGATCCTGAAGGTTGTCGCCGACCAGGACCTTGATCCGGATCGCCTGGCCGAATTGATGGCCCGGGGGGTGGCGGCCGCCGAGCGGTCGCCCGTCAAGATTGATCTGAACGGCGCCGCCAAAACGGCCGCCTGGATTGAAAGTCGGCTTAAAGAAGTGCCGGGGTGAGCGGTTTAAGATTAAATAAAAAATGAACGTCGAACATCGAATCACGCCTTGGCGTGATTCGATGTGTAAACTCTTTTCGGGTTCCAATGAAATTTAGAGGGGGGTTCCTATTTAATCAGTCCGGACGCCCAGCCAAAGTGGGTAACCCAGCCTGAAGCAGGTAAACATCGGCGGCCAGCGGCCGGGCCGAACCTTGAACCCTGAACCTTGAACCTGTTACAGACCATGCTTATGCAAAGATCCGTTTCTTCCATATGGCAGCGTCTTCCTTCAGACTTGGCTGCAAGAACCGAAAGTTGTGTCCGGGACGCCTGCGAGCAGGCATCGAACCGGGAGGGGGGATTCATTTTTTTCCGGGCCGATGATATTGCCGCACCCGGCAGCCGGTTTACGCGCCTGCTGGAAGTTTTTTCCTTTCATCATGTGCCGCTGTGTCTGGCCGTTGTGCCTGCCTGGCTGACGTCCGCCCGCTGGCAGGCGATCGAAGGCCTCAGGGAAAATGCCCCCCGCCTCTGGTGCTGGCACCAGCATGGATGGCGGCACGTCAACCATGAGGTCGAAGGTAAAAAGCAGGAATTCGGCCCGCGGCGCACCCCTGCCGATCTGACCCGCGATATTGAACGCGGCCGGCAGCGCCTGTGCAGCCTGATGGGGGACAACTTTTATCCGGTTTTCACGCCGCCGTGGAATCGTTGCGGTCCGGAGGCCCTTGCAGTGTTGAAAAATGCGGGGTACCTGGCGGTGTCCCGCAGCCGCGGCTGCCGGCCGCCAACGCCGCCGGGGCTGGCGAATTTTGACGTCAATGTGGATTTGCACACCCGCAAGGAGGGATCGCCGCAGGCGGCATGGCATAATTTGTTTGACGAGCTGCACACGGCGATTTCAAGCGGCTGCTGCGGAATTATGATTCATCACCAACGCATGAATGCCGCCGCATATGATTTTCTGGCTATTCTGCTGAAGGCGCTTAAGGCGCAAAATAAGCTTCCACTAGTTCATTTTAAGCACCTTGAATACACAGCGTCGTAATAAATTGCGAGGTCGCCCATTAAATTATTGATTCTTTTATAGCTGCATCGGGTCAAACGTGCAAAACGCTGTGTATGTTTAAAAGATTATATTTGTTGTTTTTACCTAAATTGAGCGATTTCCGGGCACGTGCACACGGTCCAGGCGGGCGTAAAGCCCGCCCCTACGATGCGTTGCTCACCTGTTAGGTAGGGGTGGGGGGTATCCGCCACAGGAGGTTTTATCCTCGTCCGCACAGAACGGACCATTGTTCCAGTCTTAATATTGGAATCGTTCAACTGAGGTTATACAAAAAATATGCGCAGCATAAAGTAATTAAGCCGCCGGAGCTTCGGTCCAGCAATATATTTCAAATTTTAAAAAACAGTTTACAATTTTGAGTAGGCTATTTTTCAGGGCGGATTAATTATGAATATTCTCTTTTACTGCCAATACGTCTGGGGCATGGGCCATCTGGTCCGCAGCCTGGAATTTGCGCGCGCGCTGTCGGCGCATGATGTGACGCTGGTCGCCGGCGGACAGGACGTGGATGTGGAGCTGCCGCGGCATGTTCAGCTGGTTAAGCTGCCGGTACTCTACATGGATGAAAAATTTACGACCCTGATTGCCGGAGACCCCGCAAAAAGTGTGGCCGGGATTCAGCAGGCGCGCAAAGAAATTCTTTATGAATTGTTTAAGGCGAAGCAACCGGATGTTTTTATTGTCGAGTTGTATCCCTTCGGCCGCTCCATATTTGGTTTTGAGCTGGAGCCCGTGCTGGCAGATATTCGGGCCGGCACCTTCGGCGCCGTCCATACCGTTTGCAGTCTGAGGGACATCCTGGTAGAGAAAAAAGATCCGGCCGCCTACGAAGAAAGGGTCATCCAAAAATTAAACCGCTACTTTGATGCGCTGCTGGTGCATTCCGACGAGCATCTGCTGCGACTGGATCAAACCTTTTCAAGGGTGAACGACATCGCAATTCCGGTGGTTTACACGGGATTTATTACCCAGCAGACAGATCCGGCGGCCGGGGCAAGCCTGCGGCAGACCCTGGCGATGTCGGCCGATCAGAAGCTGGTGGTCGCCAGTGCCGGCGGCGGCCGGTCCGGCTACCGGCTGATAGACTGCGTCATCGGGGCATGCGAACAGCTGCGCGACCGCATGTCCCTTCGGCTTGAAGCTTTTACCGGGCCTTTTATGAGAAATGAAGAGATCGAAAAATTGGCCGGCCGCTCTTCGCCGGGCATCCGTATCCGGCGTTATACCCGGCGCTTGCCGGATTACCTGCACGCGGCCGATCTTTCGGTCAGCCTGGCCGGATACAATACCTGCATGAACCTGCTGGTTACCCAGGTGCCTGCCTTGGTTTATCCTTACGTTCGTCAACGGGAGCAACCTATGCGGGTCAATACCATCAAAAATTTTTTGCCGATGGGGATATTGACTGAAGAAGATCTGCGCGTCGATCGTTTAAGCGATCACATATTCAGAATGCTCCAGCAAAAAAGAACGCTGAAGTCTTTACCCATCGACTTTAATGGTGCGGCCAATGGCGCTAAATTTCTAAGCCGATGGATCAATTAGCAATAAGACTTTAGCCCGGACGAGCCGGAACCAAAAAGGACAAATTAATCACGAAAGCACGAAAGGACGAA
>CAYTBC010000071.1:0-21257 GCA_964435765.1 uncultured Desulfosarcina sp. | reverse complement strand
CCAGCAGCAAATCTTCGATATAGGCCTTGGCCTGCTGGCGGGTTTCCCGCTCCCATGATTTCCAGGCCCAGCCGGCACCCAGCGATATGTCGCGCCCGGGCGGATCAATTATATAAATCGGCCGGATATGGATCTTCATGCCTAAAAAACAAGCCGTTCGCAACGCAAAGCTTGCTTCAAGGCTGTGCTCAACGGCCACGAGAAGATTTAACATGTTCGTGCTCCTTGGGCGGATTTTAAGCAGTCTTCTTTTTTACGCGTCGCCGCGCCTTCTTCACCACCTCGAGAATCTCGCCGATACGAAACGGTTTGGCAATGTAGTCGTAGGCGCCGCGCACGAATGACTCGCGGGCGGTTTCGATTGTAGCGTAGCCGGTTATCATGATAACCGGCGAACCCGGGCAGGACGTTTTGACCTTCTCCAGAAACTCCATCCCATCCGGGCCTTGCATTTTCAAATCGGTGATGAAAATATCAAAGCAGGTCTCATCTACGCGCCTCATGGCACTGAGACTGTCCGTAAAAACCTCAACTTCATAACCATCATCTTCCAACTCGGGTTTCAACCGGTCTCCTACGATCGGCTCATCGTCCAGGATGCAGATCGTTGTTTTGGCATTCATCTAAGTATCCCTCCTTTTAAATGTAAGGACCACTAGGGCTTATATTACAGGCCGTCATGAACCGCTGGAAATATATGTCCACGGCGGCATCATCGGTCATCAGGATGTCCAGTTGGCGGGCGAAGCCGATCAGGCGTCCAATCAGATACAAGTGGTTTTGGCTTTGTTCCATCGTAGAACTGGTCGCCCGGGCGATCACCAAATCACCTTTGCCTTCAACTTTGAAACCAATTTTTTCCAGGATGGACATCAAAAGGGCCGCTCGCCGCGACCGCCGGCTGATGTCCGTGGCCCCGCCGATAAACCGGAAAAAGACGCTGTTTTTTTCCAATTGCGGCCCCAGGCTGGCATCGACTACCGTAAAATGGTACCCCACCCGCAGACTCAGGTTCAGGTATGTGGCCCCCAAAACCGCCACATTCATGCCGGTCAGGGCATTGCCCGCGAGCGCAGCGGTCTGGGTCCGGGTCAAACTCGACATAAGCCCTTTAAAGTCGGCAGAAATCGGCTGGGTGCTCCACACCTCCGGCGAGGCCATACCCTGCCACAACGCCTTCATCGGCAGTGAGGTGATCTGTTCCGGCAGCACCCATCCGGCTTTCGTGGCGCGCTCGTTCAGGCCGCCGCCGATGTCGATCAGGATCATATTCAGGGGCAGATCCGCTTTCAGGCGTCTTCCGCCGCGGGCCCGCAAAAAGCCCGGGGCCTCCGCAATCTGTGCCAAGGTCAGGGTCGATTTTTCGTGAATGAAGCGCAACACATCATGAAATGTCATGCATCCCTGCGCGGTGAAGTTGGTGTCTTCAGGGTCTATCAGCGTCAGGGGGGCAATCCGTTTGAGCAGCCGCCGCAATAATTGAAATTCGTATGTGCTCTCGAACGAAGCGCGCTCCAAAAGCTGGTGGTGAAGCAATTCGTTGATGTAACCTTCATAGACCACATTGCGTTCCGCATCCACCGTAACCTGCTGGCCCGGTTTGAGGATATCCGTGGCCGATCCGGTATCGACAATGGTCGGGACCCGAAACTCGCGGGCGATGGTAGCCATGTGACCGGTGGGGCTGCCCACATCCGTGATGACCGCGCTGGCCCGCGGAATCACGCGCGAAAGCAGCGGGATGGCATACCGCGCCACCAGCACTGCCCCGCTGGGAAACCGATTCAGGTTCTCATCGTCCTCGGCCAGCCAAACCTCTCCTGCACCGATACCGCGGTAGGCGATGATTCCCTGATTTTGCATTAATACCGCGTGCCGGCGCAGCGTTTCATTCAATTCCGGGCCGCGTGCCCGGCTGCCCCGGGCGATGCCCAAGGGGCGGGCTTGCAGAATCCACAGCCCGCCGTTTTCATCCAGGCTCCATTCGACATCCATGGGCCGTTTGAAAAAACGCTCCGTGATCAGCGCCGCCTCCACAATCATCGATGCTTCGGCAGGCGTCAGACACGGCTCGTTTCGCAATTCCGGTGGAACTTGCGCACCCTGACCGCTTTCAAACGGCGTGATCATCCATTGCTTTTCACAAATTCGGGATGCCACTACCGGATAGGGGGGATGCCTGGACACGCGAAACGTGTCGACGGCGCTGCGCCCTTCCACAACTACTTTTCCCAGTCCCCAACTGGCCCCCAGCACGCTGATTTGCTCGCGCGGTGCGTTGGGATCGATGGTATAGGCCACGCCGGCAACCCTGCTGGAAACCATCTTCTGGTACAATACCGCCATCGCCATATCCGTGGTCGGCACCTGCCGATTGATCCGGTAGGCCAGGCTGGTCGGGTTATACATTCCGGCCAGGACTTTTTTGTAGCTGGAGAGCAGCTCCCGGAAAGGAACGTTTAAAAATGAATCGTGCAGACCGGCATAAGTCATTTCCCCATCTTCGCCCACAGCGCTGCTGCGCACCGAGTAATAGCCGGCCTCCGGGGATTCCGGGCATATTTTTTCGACGGCTTTGAGAATATCGCGCCGCAGTTCCGGCGGAATATCGCCGCCCAAAATCCAGAGCCGGATGGTGTGCGAAACCGACTCCACCGATTGGCCCTCCTGCTTGCACGTGTTCAGCAAGCTTTCGATCTTGGTAAACAAATTGTTGTAGGCCAGGTACTTGCGGAATCCGGCGATGGTGACCACAAAACCCGCCGGCACCTCGGCATTGGACAGGTGGGCGACCCGGGACAGGTTATAGGCTTTGTTGCCCACCGCCTCGGCTATCCCCTGCTTGATCTCTCCCAACAGCAGAACGTTCTGATGGCCCGGGATCACGATTTGGCCCGCAAGTTCCAACTGCAACTGCTTGCTGAGCGACTCGATCACGCCATAAATCTCAAGGTACTTGTTACTGCTGATATAATTGAAATTGACTGCACTGTGCAGAACCACGTCTTCGAGGCGCTTGATCGTATCCAGCAGATACTGCCGGTCGAACACATATTCTCCGCCGACTTTGTCTTCCATGTCGGCGATCATTTTCATGGCCGTATTGTTATCTCCCAGGATTTGCTGAAATCGCACAAACATGTCGCTTAAGGGGACCAGCGGCCCCTTCCGCCACAGGCGCACCTTTTTGCAAAGGTCGCCGATTTGACCCATTAAATTCATTAATGTCTACTGCCGCCTTTAAAAATAAGCCCCATCAAGGCACCGGCCAATAGCGCGACCAGTACTGCCGCAACACCGTAAATCAACCTGCGCCTTGAAGCCAATTCATCCACCATTTTAACGAATCCGACTTCCTGCACCGTCAAATCGCTTGACAGTTCCGCGCCCGGTGCCCCGTTGGCAATGAGCGTGGCTTTGACGGTATATTTGCCGGCCGCTATCGAAGACGGTAAACGGCACGTGGCCGTAAACCGCCGACGGCCGTTCTCGCCTGCCGAGTATGAGACCGCACCCGGCACCTCGCTATACAGCTTTTCGGAACGCTTCAATTTCACAAACATCCGGAAGATATCGTCCGAGGCGGCTTCAGACCGACTGATGTCGATCTGTTGCTTGAGATTGTCGATTCCCAAATTCATTTCAGCCGCTTTTTGTTCCCAGTCCGGGCCGGACGGCAGCAACAGGATATAAAGCTCCGGTGCGTTCTCCAAATCGACTTTTTCGCGTGTCATCCAGAACGGACCGATACGCCCTTTTACGTCAAACAAGCTCTTCACCTGCGAACCGATGATCTCCACCACCACTTCCTCCGAAGCCGATATCTCACCGGCAATGGTCACCTGTCCACCGGGAAAAAATGTGCCCACGCTCATAACCGCCGGGCTGACCGTCAAAGCGGTCGGCGCATCCGCCCGCGCGATTCCCGCCGGTGCAACACCCAGTCCGGCGCAACATAACAAAATGAGCAAAACGAAGCAGCGCATGCGATTAGTGACCTCCGTGATAAGATATTAGAATGTTCGGAGTAAGCACCAGACTCAGAAGCATTTTGACCATCACCAGCAGCACCAGCGAAGCTAAAAATATCTTGAGCTGGTCCTCTTTGAGCCGCGTGCTGAGTCGGGCGCCGACCTGGGCCCCAAGGGTCGAACCGATCAAAAGAAGCAACGCCAACATGAAATCCACGGTGCGGTTGGAGTAGGCCTGCATGATCGTTACATTGATGCACGTAAAAAGCACCTGAAACAGACTCGTGCCGACCACGACGTGCATCGGCATTCTGAGCAGATAAACCATGACCGGCACCATGATAAACCCGCCGCCCACCCCCATGATGGCTGCCAGCACACCCATCAGGCCGCCCAGAAACAGCGGCACAAGCGGGGAGAGCACGATGCCCGACTTTTCGAAGCGGGTCTGCCACGGCATGGCGCGAAGCAGCCGAGCATACATGGAATCACCGCCTTCGGCGGTGACGGCTTTGGCTTTGAAGGTACTGGTCGTCCGCAGTGCCTGCAGGCTTTCCTGGAACATATACACGCCCACAAAGCCCAGCATGACCACATAGGTAATCTTGATCAGAAAATCGGCATTGCCCATCGCCCGCAGAATCTTGATGATCTGAACCCCGCCGGTGCCGCCCAGGATGCCTCCGATCAAGAGATAAAACCCCATTTTAAAATCAACATTGCCCAGACGGTAGTGGGCGTACATGCCCGAAGCCGAGGCCGCCACGATCTGGTTGGAATCAGAAGCCGCGGCCACGGTTGGGGGGATGCCGATCATGATTAAAAGAGGGGTCATCAAAAAGCCGCCGCCCACGCCGAACATACCGGACAGCAGCCCCACGACAAATCCGAGCCCCACCATGACAGGCAAAGCCACACTGTGATGCGCGATAGGCAGGTAGATGTACCAAGACATAGCCGCTCCCTTGCTGAATGAGGTTTTAACCTCCTATCATAGCAAAAGAGATGCCACTTTATTTTTTGCTGCATTTACAGTTAGTTATAAAATTTTATGGAATTGAGTGGAAGGAATATGTTTAATTTTCAAACATGAAAAGCACCCGAATGGTATAAATTCTATTTTACTAAATATAATCAAGATGTTATTTACGTTTTAATCTGCAACGTCTATTGTATTATAAATTATCGACTCCTGTTGAAATGACCTGATTCCGGCTTGGCCGTCATCCCGGTCTCCGATCATGAAGAGAATGACGATAATTTGATTTTTTGAATTTTTAAATTTCCGACTGGAGAGGAGCGGTGACCCTGATGGCGAAAAAAGCAGATAGAATCACCCGTTGATGGCTGGTCGTATTTCCGGTTCAACGCATTTTTTCAGGGTACCGTCACAGCGGTCGCATCCGACCGGTTGACGATTGCCGTATAGATCGTATATTCCCTGATATCGTATATAGTCGACGGGTCAAACCAAGACCAATACATGGCAAAAGGAGGGACACATGCGGCTTAAAGGTAAAACCATCGGCATTCTCGTCGGACCCGGCTTTGAGGACTTGGAGTTCTGGGTGCCGTATATGCGCATGCAGGAAGAAGGTGCCGATGTCAAGGTGATTGGAACCAAAGCCGGTGAAATCTGCACCAGCAAAAGCGGGGGGCTGACCGCCGAAAGCCAGATAGCCGCCGGCCGGATCACCGCCGGCGAACTGGATGCGCTGCTGGTACCCGGCGGCTGGGCCCCGGATAAGCTTCGCCGGGATCGGAACATTTTGCAGTTGGCACAAAACATGAATGCCCAGGGCAAAGTCCTGGGGTTTATCTGCCACGCGGGATGGGTGGCTGCCAGCGCGGGGATTTGCAGAGGCAAACGGGCAACCGGCAGCACCGGCATCAAGGACGACATGGAAAACGCGGGCGCTATATGGGTCGACGAACCGGCCTTTCGCGAGGGAAATTTGGTCTGGGGACGCGTGGTGGCGGATATCCCCGCTTACTGCCGGGAATTGATGGCGGCGCTTTCATAATTAGCCGCATTAATCCGCCCTGAAAAATGGCACATCCAGAGTTGTAGATTATTTTTTAGAACTGAAGAAACTTGTTAGATCGAAGTTCCGCGGATTAATTACATTATGCTGCGCATACGAATTAAAGGGACTTCCGCCAATTTCTGGAGCGGGTTACGGCGTCTTCAAAAAGTGCTTTGAGGTGGGTTAGGTCTTTGCGCGGGTGGATGATTGTTTTGGGTTTCCCGGCGGGCGCTAAATCGGAAAGAGTTTTCACTATCCCGCTGCCGATTAATGCCAAGCGGGCGGTGCCGTAGGCCGTGATATCCGGTGACACCGGCACGACAATTTTGCACTGGGTAATATCAGCCAGAAATTGACAGAAATAGCTATTATTGATCAGGCCGCCGTCCACGGAAAGGCCGGCCTGTTTGCCGGTCAGGTGGAATATCGCATCCAACAGCTGGGCGGTCCGCAGGGCGATTCCCTCCAGGACTGCCTGGCACAGGTCTTCTCTGGTGGTCTCGAGGCTCATGCCCAACCATAGGCCCGCCGCCGACCGATCCCAATAAGGGCATGCCAGTCCGGATAATGCCGGCACAAAGACGAGTCCCCTCAACATAGCGCACGGCTTATCGAAGTGATCGATGTCGCCAAATTCAGCGAAAAGACCGAGATTCCTGGCCCAGTTTACGGCCGACCCGGCGTTATAAACGCCGGCATCGACGGCATAAACCGGTTTATGGTCGGCCAGCTGCCAGGCAACCGTTGATAAAATACCCCGGGCATGATCATTTTGAACGTGCTCGCCAACATTGGCGAGGGCAAAAACCCCCGTTCCGAAGGTCGCCTTAATCTGACCGGATGCAAAGCAGCCGTGACCCACTAGGGCCGCCTGCTGATCCACGACAGTTGCGGTAAGCGGCATCTCGCGCCCCTTTGATTTCCAAACACCAAAATGGGCGGCGGTGGGTCTGATTTTCGGCAGGATTTCCAGCGGGATTTCGAAAATACCGCACAGATCCGGATCCCAGTCACACGTTGCGAGATTCATCAAGCTGGTGCGCGAGGCCGTCGTTACATCCGTGGCATATTCGCCGGTCAACCGGTGGATAAAAAAACTGTCGGATGTACCCAGCTTCAGTCGACCTTTTTTGAGCAGCTTGGCGGCCTGGGAAACATTCTTTAAGATCCAGCGCAGCTTTGAGGCCGAAAAATATGGGTCCAGCGGCAGCCCGGCCCGCTCAAGGGTCAGGTGTTCGGCACCCTGGGCTTTAAGCGCTTCGGTAAATTCGGCCGTTCGTTGGTCCTGCCAGACAATGGCATTGTAAATCGGCAGCCCGCTGGCGCCGTCCCAGGCAATGACCGTCTCACCCTGGTTGTCGATACCGATCGCATCGATGTCGACTGCAGCCTCGATGGATTTTTGAATGTTGGACAGGAGGGTGTGCGGATCATGTTCCACCCAACCGGGTTGGGGATAAATTTGACGGTGTTCCACCGAACGGCCGAAAGCAAAATTCCCGTCGGTGTCCAGCGTGTAGGTTTTCGTGGCAGTCGTGCCCTGGTCAATCGCGAGAACGCGTTTCATATTCGCTTACTCGCCCCTGTATCCCAACCGTACCAGCCCCAGTCGAATGAGAAAAAAGAGAATGATCAGGATAATAAAAACCAACCCGTTGATAATTGCCGCCAAGGAATAGAGTTCGGGCTCAATACCATGCCGCAACGTGCCCCAGGCTATCGTGGGAAGGGTCGGAATCGCCCCAATGTTATAGAATGTAATATCCAGATTGTTAAAGGCCAGAATAAAACTTACCAGAAAGGCTCCCAAAATCGACGGCCAGATGGTCGGCAGCGTAATTTCCCAGAAGCAGCGCGCCGGACGGGCACCGAATACCATGGCGGCTTCATCCATACGCCAATCATAACGGGTGAGTTGCGCCAAAATAACCAGGAAAGCAAACGACAGCGCCTGGGTGGTGTTGGCCAGCACGGCCGAAGAGAGAGTGCCCGCCAAACCTAATACGTTGCGGTGGAACATCAGCGATGAAATTCCGATCAGGATACCGGCGACAAATAACGGAGACAGATAAAGCACGGCAAACAGGCCCCGCAGGCGGGACGGATATTTTAAAAGCCCGATGGCGGCTGAAGCAGCGAAAATGCACGCCAGCGCGCCGGTCCCTGCCCCAATCAAGCAACTGTTGAGCACCCCCACATGAAAGTCGCTCATAATCCACAAGCGCTCATACCATGCCCATGTGAACTCCGGTGGAAACGGCCAGACGGTATTGTTCACGAAAGAAACGTAGATAATGAAAAAAATGGGAAAATAAAGAAATATATACAGAAAAAGGAGCAAACTCGTTTGGGTTGCCACAACTGCCCGTTCTCTGGGGCCGACCGCCGTCATATCAAAATTCCTCCCCGGTATAACCGCTTCGCTGTAAGTTTATGGTGCGCCAGACGATCACAATAAATATCAGGCATATGACAAATAATACGACGCCCATGGCCGAGCCTAACGCCCAGGTGCCGGTAGCCCCGAACTGATGCTCGAGAATATTGCCGTAAAGCGCTCCGTTGACACCACCGAGAAAACGAGGCGTTACAAAAGCAGCGAAAGTCGGGACGAACACCAACACAATGCCGATGGCGGTTCCGATCCAGTTTAGGGGCCAGGTTATTTCCACAAAAGCCCGCCAGGGCTTAGCCCCATTGACATAGGCCACCTCCAAAAGTTGAAAATTGAAATTGAGCAGCGAAAGATAGATGGCCAGCACCATAAACGGAATCCATAGATATATCAATCCGATAGCGGATGCGACATTGGAATACATCAGGATTTGGATCGGTTCAAAGCCGAAGGTCTGAAGCGTCATGTTTAACAGCCCGATGGGGCCTAATATCTGCTGAATCGCGGTCACCCGCAAAATGATGCCGGTAAAAAAAGGTGCGGCGGTCAATAGCACTAGAATCAGACGATAGCGTCCGCCGCGTTTGGCAATTAAATAAGCAACCGGATAGGCATAGATCAGACATACCAGAGATACGGATACCGCCATGACCAGTGAACGCCAGATAAAAGTTAAGTAGGTCTTTTCGCCCAGAATGGTTATATAATTTTCAATGTTCCAATCGGCAATCAGTTCGTAGCTTTCGGTTCGCCAGAAACTGTAGACCAAGATGGAGATCAGGGGCAGAACTAAAAAAATGAGCAAAAAAAGGGCGCCCGGGAACGTCAGCAGCGCAAAGCGAAAATTTTTATTCTGGCGCCATTTCCGGAAGGACGTCATTTTTGATTTTCCTCCGCCAGGAAAGCATCGCCGGCTTGCGGAAGCCAGGACACCTCAACGGCATGCCTGATTTTGAGTGATTCCGCCTCGACCGCGGCGCTGCCCACCAACTCTTCACCGTTGTTGAATACGACAAAGTAATCTGAATGCTGCCCTTTGAAGATGACATCCCTCAGGGTGCCTTCAATCCGGTTTTCACCCCGGACAGGATCGGTGGCCCGCGGCGGCTGTATCAGGATTTTTTCATGTTTCAAGTAATAATCAATCTTGTCGCCGGGCTTGGCGTCGGAAGGTGTCGGAATTTGCAAATCAACCCCTTTCCAATCCAGGATGGCGATATTGTCCGCCGCCGTTTTTACCTTCCCCCGGATATGGTTGGGTGACCCCAGAAAAGATGCGACAAAACGGGTGTTCGGATTGTTGTAAAGGTCAAGTTTGGCGCCGACCTGTTCAAACTTGCCATTATGCATCACAGCCATACGGGAGCTCAGCGTCAGGGCTTCCTCCTGATTGTGGGTGACATAGATGAATGGTATATCCAGTTCGGCCTGGAATCGCCGCATCTCCACTTCCATCTCTTTGCGCAGCTCCAGGTCCAGGTTGGCCAGGGGTTCATCCAGCAGCAGGATATCGGGTCTTGCGACCAGTCCCCGGGCCAGGGCGACGCGTTGTTTTTGCCCGCCCGACAGCTGATGGGGGTATCGATTCTCAAATCCTGCCATCCTAACCAGCGCCAGGACCCAATCGAGTTGTTCCTTTTGTCGGCTCGCCGGTAATTTCTGCATCTTCAGGGGAAAGGTAATGTTTTCGGCGACAATTTTATGGGGAAAGAGCAGAAAATCCTGAAACACCATGCCGATCCCGCGGGCATAGGGGGGAAGCCGGGTGACGTCGCGGCCGCCGATGTGAACCGCACCGTTGCCCGGTGTTTCCAGTCCGGCAATAATTCTCAGCAGCGTGGTTTTGCCGGACCCGCTCGGACCGAGAAGTGAGAAAAATTCGCCTTGACCGACATCAAGACTGATTTTGTCGACTGCGTGAACTTGGTCGAACGTCTTTTCAACTTGTTCCAGTTTTAAAGCAGGTTGAGTCATAGCTTATTTCCGAATCACCATTCTATTTAAGCAGCAATGGATCACGAAGCCTCGACATCCGACCAAATGCGCTCCCATTTTTCCGGAGACGAGGGTGCGTCAAATTGATACAAGCCCTTGATGGCATCCGTGTCGTTCAGAAAGAGGGTGTCGACGTAACGCTTCGGGATCATTTTACGCACGTCGACTGTAGGCGCCCAGCCGATCTCTTCGGCCACAACCACCATGTTTTCGGGTTTCAACCGGAAGTTGATCCACTTAAGGGCCAGCTCCATTTTCTCGCTGTCCTGGACACCGGAAGTCACACACCAGGTGTCCACCCATCCCAAACCACCTTCTTTGGGATGGAGTAAATGCTTCATGCGCAGTTTGGATTTGCCGTCGAGGTAGTCGAAGTGGATCAGGCGGTAGACGCCGGACCACTCAGGCGCAGCCCAAACGGCCTGGGCGCGAAGCAGTCGTTCCAACGTGGCCTCGTCGTTCCAGCGGGTCAGCAGGTATTTTTTCTGATCGATGAGGAGTTTTTTGCATTCCTCGAGCTCATTGTCATAGAGCACGTATGGATTGAAGGATTTGCCGTCCGGACGCGGTTTATCCTTTGTTCCCATGCGGTAGCAAACCAGAATGCCGGTTAAGGCGATATTTTCCTCGAAGCGGGAGCTGACACAAAGGTGCCCTTTGTATTTCGGATTGTACAAGAGGTAAATCGAATCGGAGTCTTCTTCAGCCACCTTATCCATATTGATGGTAATGCCGTAACCGCCCCAGCAGTTGGGTGCCGCGATCATGTTGGCGCCGTCCTCCTCTTTGAGCAGCATGTAATTGGGCGGCAAAAAAACCGGGAACACATACTGCATGTTTGAGAGTTTACCGTAATCAACCGGTTGGGTGAGCCCCTGTTTGGCATACAGCCGGGGCCAGAAACCATCGGCCATAACCAGATCGAAGTCCTTCACGCCGCCGCCGCGCAGCTTGTTGTAAGCCTCCGAGTTCCCGTCGAAAAAACCGGCGCTGACCTTGCAATTATACTCCTTTTCGAATTGGGCGGTAAGCTTCTTGACATTATAATGTTCCCACCCCAGCCAGCGCAGCTCTAGCTTGGCTGCTTTCGAAGTTCGAACGAATGGTCCCATGCTGGCTGCGGTAAGGGCAACCGCGGCGCCCGTCGTAGTTTTTTTGAGAAATGAGCGTCGCGTCAGCGGCTTCTCAAAGGCTTTATCCAGCTTGCTTTTTTTTACTTCGATGTTTTCAATCATTTTCACCCTCCTTTTTTGAGATTAAAAGGCAAGAAGTCTATCCACCATCTCGGCAAATCCATGTCCACCGTTCTTGCGGGTAATCCAGGCCGGATAGCAAGGCATTCGGCCTTTAAACCGCAGGACATTGGCCACGCCGACGGAGTGGGGAAAAAAGGCGAACATCGGCGCGTCATTGGGGGAGTCTCCGATGTAAATGACGTCTTCTTTGACGTCTTCAAGATTCTCGCGAAAAACTTCTTCAAATAAAAAGCGGGTCATCATCAATTTATCATACTCGCCAAACCAGCCGTTGATGTGGATGGAGCTCACTTTGGCCACGGCACCGGCTTTGTTAAATAAACTGACGATCCGATCCACCGCTGCGGCCGACAGCGGCGGGATGTCTTCACAATAGTCTATCGCCAGATCCGCTTCGCGGTATTGTTGATCCGCCGAAACACCCGCCTCCGGTATTTTTTCCAGAATTTCCCGTTTTAATTCTTCTAATTTCAGACGATCGGCCCGGCGTTCGTTTTCCGGCTTAAAATAGCGGCGCACCATTTTGCACGTCGACGCGTCATACCGGAAATAAAAGGCGCCGTTTTCACCCACCAAAGCATCCACCGGCCACATCCGCGCTATGTGGTCACACCATCCGGCCGGTCTTCCAGTGATCGGAATGCTGCGAATTTTCGCATCTCGCAGCTGTTCCATAGCACTAAAAACAGCGGCGGGCAGGCGGCCGTTGATGGTAAGGGTGTCGTCAATGTCTGTCAGGATGTAGCGAATTTGCTTCCTAAGTTCAAGGGGGAATTGGTCAAATGGTTTCAATTTCAGCGCCTGACGCTTAATGGTTGGCAACAGAGTCATTTTTTCGATTCGCCGGCGGTTGGCCGGTAGATGCAAAAATCCCGCTTTCAGGAGATTGATGGTCGCGGAGTTGGAATACAAAGACTCCTATAGGGAAAAGAAAAAAAATACAAGCCAAAAACCGATTAAAATATTTTCAATCAACCTGCGACGGGTGGGCGGTACCGGCGTCCCCGGCCTTTTCCTTGGGTGGCGTGGGAAAGATGTTCAGAATTTTACACTGGGCCAAGCGGCGGTGAATGCGAAAGCCCATTTTTAGATGCAGCCTGAGGGAGGCCTCCCAGTTGCTGTATATGCCTGAAACGATCCGGCGGCAGCCCATCTCACGCAGGGCCGCCATCAAAGACCCCAGCAGGTAGGATGCAAGGCCCCGCCGGGCGTAGGCCGGGTGCACAAAAATATAGACCAGGTAGGACCAGCCGGGGGAGAGCTTTAGGGTGTACCAGAGGGCCAGCTTGAAATCCCTGAAAGTGACCCAGGCAAAGGCGCATATCCCGTCGTCATCCTCCAGCAGGAGACAGCGATCCCCCTTCCGGAGAGAATACTGCATGAATTCTGTCTCTTTCACGAATCCTTCCAGAGCGTTGATGGCAAGAAGATCCCCCTTGTGGGCCCAGCGCATGTGAAGGTCGCCGGGGGCTTGGCCGGGATGGACAGACTCGTTCAGATCCCTGATCAACTCGAGCCACTCCTCACAGGATTGCATGCCCTTGGCAATTTGCCGTATGGATTCTCTAAATGGAGACATCCCTTCCTCAGCTCCTCAGATAGTCCATGATACGCGCCGAGCGTTCTTTAAGGCGCTCCACTAGGGTGGGCTCTGGATCTGTTGTGCCGGCTGCCGCAGGAGCGTTGAGGCACTTCCAGTACCTGCCATGGATGCGCCTGACCCGCCAGAGCAGATAAGCAAGCCTCCGGGCGTCGCCCCTGTCCGCGATATCGTTGATATCGGTGATTTGCATACCGGCCAATTCCCGCAAGACCGCTCTGACCGATTCTCTGAGTGCGTGCAGATCGTACCCCCCTTCAAGGGTCATGACCACTTTGCCCCCGCAGCACAGATCGGCTGCGTTTAACAAAGACCGGGTCATTCCGGCAAAGCCTTGCGGAGTCACCCGCATGCCGCCGAGGGGGTCGCGGTAATGGATGTCGAAGCCGGCGCTGACAAGGATGAACTCCGGCGCGAACTCAAGGGTGATGGGTTTTAATATTTTTTCAAAAAGTGCGACGTATTCTCCATCCCCGCAGCCGGCCCGCAGCGGAATATTGACCGTTCTGCCTTTGCCCCGACCTTTTCCGGCTTCGCTGAATCTTCCGCCGCCGGGGTAGGCAGCCGACTGGTGCATCGAGAAGAACAGCACCGACGGGTCGTCCTCAAAGCAGTGCTGGGTGCCGTTGCCGTGATGAAGGTCCCAATCCACTACCAGGATGCGGCCAAGACCCAGGCGGTTTTGAGCACAGCGGACCCCGACGGCAACATTATTATACAGGCAAAATCCTTTGGCCTTTGACCTTTCGGCGTGATGCCCGGGCGGGCGGACCAGGGCCATGGCATTGTCCAGTTGCCCGGCATGAACCAGCTCGATCGCCCGGCAAAGGCCGCCGGCTGCCAGCAGGGCAGTCTCATATGAAAACGGGGAGGTCTGGGTGTCCGGCCCCAAGTAAGAAAAGGTCTTGCCCTGGGTGTCCTTCAGGCGCCGAATGTATTTCGGGGAATGGACCCGCAGAAGCTCCTCTTTTTCGGCGCGGCGCGGCGTGATTGGCTGAAAATGCCCCTGCATCTCGGGCTCATTCAGCAGGTCATTGAGCACCGCCAGCCGATCGGGACATTCCGGATGGTCGGGACCCGTGCAGTGGTCTGCGTACCGCGGGTCCTGGACGACGCCGGTTCGGTTGGCCGGTAGCACAGATTATTTCCTTACCCTATCGATATTCCGATGGGGAGTTGCATTAAATTCCGAAAACAATTCAAGCCGCCTGCTGAACTCAATTTATGAGAATCAAGGTAAAATGAGAAATTAAAGTATGACACATTCGGATAAAAGCAATTGGCCTACCCGGATATTGACACACCCCCCTATCTCCGATAATCTAAAATTTGTAAAAGTACGATCTTTGTCGAGAATCAACCCGGGTCAACTATCAGACAGTAGAAATGGCAAACACTCAAAATATCTCCTCCGAAATCACATCGACCGACTTGGCCTCAGAAATCGTGGGAGCGCTGCTTGATCTGATCGAAGAACTTGATCCCTTTTTGAGAAAACACTCCGAGCGCGTCGCCAACAACTGTGCCAATTTCTGCAAAGAATTCAAAATTATCGACGCAGCGGAGCTCGACACCATTTACTTCGCCGGACTGCTGCATGACATCGGGCTGGTCGGCGTTCCGACCGACCTGCTGCAAAAATCCGATCCGCTGAGTGCCGAAGAAGAATCGCAGATTAAAAGGCATCCTGTCAGCGGTGCCGAAATTTTGGCAAACCTCAGTTGCCTGAACCCGGTGTTGCCCATAATCCGCCACCACCATGAAAAAATGGACGGCAGCGGCTACCCGGATGGTTTGAAAGGCACTGACATCCCCTTTGGCGCCCGTATTATCGGTCTTGCCAATTATTTTGACACCCTCGCATTTTTCCGGCCTCCAGACAAACGAATGCCCATCGCGAACGCTTTAACCGAGATTCGAAAAGAATCCAAACAGAGGTTCGATGAAGGCCTGATTCCTGATTTTATAGCCTTCATCGAATCCAACGGGGGCAAATCCGGAAGTTATTTAATCAATAAAGACACGGCCTTCATTCGGGAAGCCTTTGCCCAAATCATTAAGAAATTTATGGCCGGCAAATTAACACCGCCGGTGGTCCCCCATGTGGTGCGGGAGATTCAGTCGATTTTTAAACGCGATGCTTCAAAAGCCTATGAAGATGAACTGACCGGCGCCATCGAAAAAGACCCGGTTATTTCCCTGCGCTTGATTTCAATCGCCAACAGCCCCATATACCGCGGGATTTCCGAAATCCGCAATGTCAGAACAGCAATCCCGCGATTGGGGCTTAAAGAAACCCTGAATCTGGTAATCGCGATGGCCCAAAAAAGCCTCTACCAAACGGACAAGGTCCAATTTAAAATCCTGATGGACAAATTATGGGTGCATTCGCTGGCAACAGCCTACGGCGCTAAATTGATAGGTCAGAATTTGAAGCTCGAGGACCCGGAAAATTTATTCTTAATGGGACTGACCCATGACATCGGCAAACTTTTCCTGTTAAAAGCCTTTACGGATGTCTTAGAAGACAAATCGCTGCACATGGATGCCGTCATTGCCAATTTGCAGGGAGGCCACATCGGCATCACCGGCATCCTGCTCAAACGCTGGGGATTCGATGAAGCATTTATTCGGATCCTCACCTATTCTGAAACGGATGAATATTGTTTGGACACCGAAAAAGAAATCCTCATACTCCAACTCGCCAACCTGCTCACCCGCAAAATAGGCTTCAGTCTTATTAAAGACGACATCGAAGTATCCGTGCTTGATTCAGCTAAAAGACTTGCCGTGCCACCCGAAACAATTAACGCTATCGCAGATCAGGTCAAGCAGATCATTCAAAATGTTGCACACCTCTTCTAATTCAAGCGTTTTGAACTATAATGGCCATCCGAAGCAAATCGGGGCGTTTTTTGATTTTGACGAAACCCTGCTGGACACCGAAAGCAGCCGGCTGGGCATCCGGTATTTGTGGGAGCGGCGGCTGGTTTCACACGGCTTTATTCTAAAAGCACTCGTGGCCGGGTTTTTGTATCGGCGCCATGTGATTTCCGATGCACTGACGGCCGGGATACTGCTCCGGCTGTACCGCCGCCGCAGCCTGGCAGATTTTAGCAATGGTTCCGAAGAGTTTTACCGCCAAATCCTGAAACCACGGCTGGCCCCCAACATTCTGGCGCGGGTGCGGCACCACAAGAGCCGGGGCCACTTGCTGGTGCTCATTTCCGGTTCGATCCGATACATGCTCGAACCGGTGGCGCAGGATCTCGGATTCGAACATCTGCTGTGTACGGACCTGGAAGAAGGCCCGGACGGGCTGCTCACCGGACGCCCCGCCGGCCCCCTGTGCCTGGACAACACCAAGCGCCATCTGGCCGCAGAATTAGCCCTGCGCACCGGGATCAAGCTGAAATATTCCTATGCCTACGGCAACCATCAAGCCGACCTGCCCTTGCTGGAGTCGGTCGGGTTTCCGCATGTCGTTGAACCGACGCAACCGCTGCGGAAAGTGGCCTTGGAGAGAAACTGGCCGATATTGGCCTATCGATAGCGGCTGCCGTACCGGTTTAGAAATACCTTCTCGTCCTGGAGTTCGTCCCGCCTGTGGGGTGCTTTTTGTTCCGCCGGGTATCCGATGCCCACCATCGTCGCCACTTTTAACTTTGAAGGGATGTTCATAACTTCGGCGATATAGGCCTCCGCGGATTTGATATCATCGTGCATCCTTTCTCTGATTTGAATCCAGCAACTTTTCAATCCCAGCGATTCGACGGCCAGCTGGATGAATATGGTGGCAATGGCGGCATCTTCGATCCAAACCGCCGATTTTTCAGGATCAACACAAACCACGATACCCAGCCGGGCGCCGGCCAAAAAACTCGATCCGTGCGGCTTGGCTTTCGCAAGTTTTGCCAAAAGCTGTTGATCGGCGACAAAAATAAACTCCCATGGATTGTGACCCATTGAGGACGGGGCGCGCAGCGCGGCTTCTTTCAACAACTCAATCTTGTCCGCTTCGATCTCAGCCGCCGCATACTTGCGAATACTTCTCCTTTGCCGAATTAAATCCATGAACATTTATCTTCCTCCTTTATCCAATTATTATTTGAGCAGTCGGGGATTCTTTTTGCGATGCCCGTGAAAACAGGAATTCAGCATCCAGTATCAAGTATCCAGTATCGAGCGTCCCGAACATCACCGAGTGAGGGGGTAGTTTTTTTGGCTCCAGTCATAAATCCCATGGCGCATGTTGACGATTTGTTTAAAGCCATTGTCGATCAGGATTTTGGAAGCCACCGTACTGCGATTGCCGGTGGCGCAGTAAACTAAAATTTCGCGATCCTTGTAGCCCGCCAAATCGCCCAGGCGAGCCTGCAGTTGTTGAACCGGGACCAGCACTGCATTTTGCAGGTGGCCGCGGCTGTATTCGCCGGGCGTGCGGACATCTAAAATGACCGGCTGGTCCTTTTTTATCAGTTCCGCGGCTTCCCGGGATGAAACTTCCCGATAGCGAGTCTGGACGTAATTAAGGACGATGATATTGCCCTTGACCGCCCCCAGTGAATAGGCAAACGTCCCCGCCGTCTTCATCTTGAAAAACGGAGCTTCATTCGGATTTTCCGGGAGCTTTTGCTCGATGGACAGCGCCGGTATCGATAAAATCGGTTCATGGACGGAAGCGTCAAATTGGAATTTGATATAGTCGCCGCGGTAGACGGTCAGATCCGACGGGCCTTCGGTCTTTTCGACCGATAGAATCCGATATCCGTTCGCAATCGCACCGGATGCCGGCAGCCCGGTATTTAAGCTGCTTGGGTCGTTTTCAGCACAGCTTGCGGAGTATGCAAACAGGAAAATGGACAATAAGATCAAAACTGTTTTTTTATTCATGCCGCACCTCAATCAATTATAAACAACGACATAATTCATAATGCACACATACCCAACGTTTTACCAGTTATGAACCTATGCGGCAGGCTCAAAATTTAAGGGAAACATTTTAAAACAATAAGCATTATAGGTTTCATTACAACGCCGCATTTGGGTTCAATTGATGGGCTCTGCCGGTTGACGAAACCAAAATCGAGCTTACAAGTAACTTAGTACCTGAATTTCGCACGTATTGTTAACCGCAGTATAAAGGCGTGCAGATCCTTTAGCTGCTGCCATGCGAGGTTTGCTGGAATAAATTCAGAATAAATCATTTATTTTACATACACAGCGTTCTGCATATTGCATCGTAGATGTTTGCTAAAAACCATCATCTCAATAAACGAATACGCAACTCAATATGACGCTGTGTATAAGGAGTATAAGATGACCCATAAACTGAACAAGTACAGTTCCCGGATCACCCAGCCCAAATCCCAGGGGGCCTCCCAGGCGATGCTCTACGGCACCGGCCTGCGGGAGGTCGACATGGATAAAGCCCAGGTGGGGATCGCCAGTGTGTGGTATGAAGGCAATACCTGCAACATGCACTTAAACAGCCTGGCGGCCAAAGCCAAAGAAGGGGTGGAATCCGCCGATATGATCGGTATGCGCTTCAACACCGTCGGGGTCAGTGACGGCATCTCCATGGGTACGGAAGGAATGAGCTATTCGTTGCAGTCCCGCGACCTGATTGCCGACTCGATCGAGACGGTTATGAGCGCCCAATGGTATGACGCCAATATTTCGATTCCGGGCTGCGATAAAAACATGCCGGGGTGTCTGATGGCCATGGGACGTCTAAACCGCCCTGCGTTGATGATTTATGGGGGTACCATTCGAGCCGGCCGCCATGGAGACCTGAAGCTTGACATTGTGTCCGCCTTCCAAAGCTACGGTGAGTTTTTGGCCGGCAAAATTGATGAAACCCAGCGCCATTCAATTGTGCGCCACAGCTGCCCAGGGCCGGGCGCCTGCGGCGGCATGTACACGGCCAATACCATGGCTTCGGCCATCGAAGCCATGGGAATGTCCTTGCCCTACAGTTCCAGCACACCGGCCGAATCGCCGCAAAAAATTGAGGAATGCCTCCAGGCTGGAGCGGCGATCCGCTATTTGCTGGAAAATGACATCAAACCGCGCGACATCATGACCCGGCAGGCTTTTGAAAATGCAATGGTGGTGGTCATGGCGCTGGGCGGTTCAACCAATGCCGTGCTGCATCTAATCGCCATGGCGCGTTCGGTGGATGTACCGCTGACCCTGGATGATTTCCAGCAGGTCAGCAACCGGGTTCCCCTCCTGGCTGATTTGAAACCCAGCGGACGCTTCGTTCAGGAGGACCTTCACCATGCCGGCGGCATGCCGGCCGTTATGAAATATTTGCTGGCAATCGGCTTGCTGCACGGCGACTGTCTCACCGTAACCGGCAAGACTCTGGCCGAAAATCTGGCCGCTGCTGCTAATCTCACACCGGGACAGGAAATTATTCGCCCCTTGGACAATCCGATAAAGGCGACCGGACATTTGCAAATTATGCGGGGCAACCTGGCGCCGGAGGGTTCGGTCGCCAAGATAACCGGCAAAGAGGGGACCCGATTCGTCGGAACGGCCAAGGTGTATGACTCTGAAGAACAGATGCTGGCGGCCCTGGAATCTAAAAAGATCATTCGCGGCGATGTCATCGTCATTCGTTATGAAGGCCCTAAGGGAGGACCCGGCATGCCCGAAATGCTGACCCCCACATCCGCCATAATGGGTGCCGGCCTCGGCAATGATGTGGCCCTGTTGACCGACGGAAGATTCTCGGGGGGATCGCACGGGTTTATAGTCGGGCACATTGCCCCTGAAGCCCAGGAGGGGGGACCCATCGCTCTGTTGAAAAACGGCGATCAAATAACGATCGACTCGGAAAAAAAATCAATCGAGGTTCACATCAGCGATTCTGAGATGGCGGCGCGCCGCGAGGCCTGGCAGCCTCCCCCTTATAAGGCAAACCGCGGTACGCTTTACAAATATATAAAAAATGTGAAATCTGCGTCAGAAGGCTGCGTCACCGATGAGTAAATAATCCCGGCTAAGAGAGCCCAGCTTTGGGTTGCCGCCAGGTTGAACTAGTGAACCTAATTTGCCTCAAAACCCCTTACCCGGGATCACTCCGACTCTGTTTTTTGAATATATTGAATCAGCGCGTGGCCCATTAGCTGAACCCCGACATCTAGAACGCTCTCATCCATATTAAAATGGGGTGAATGCAGGGAGAACTGGAACCCTTTGGCGGGGTCATGGCAGCCGAGGCCCACCATGGCACCCGGCCACTTTTGACAGAAGTAGGCGAAATCCTCGGCCCCCATGCGGGGACGGGCGATGTAAGCAGCGTCGGCTCCCAGAACTTCGTGCACACAGTTTTTCAGATGGTCCACCATCGCCGAATCGTTGATATGGGCCGGATATCCCTCAACATTTTTAAAGGTAGCCGATACGCCGAATGCCAGATCCAAGCTTGCGACCAGTTCTTGAATCCGACTGATGGCCTGGCGGCGGACCTCTGGGGTAAGGGTTCGCAGCGTGCCTTTTAAATGCGCTTCTTCCGGTATAATATTTTCAGCAGTACCGGCGTGAAATTCACCAATGGTAAGAACCGCACTGTCCAGGGGACACAGCGTCCGGCTGACAAAGGTCTGCAGCTGGGTGACCAGATAGGCACCTGCAATAATGGGGTCGATGCAAAGATGGGGGGCGGCGCCGTGTCCGCCTTTGCCTTTGATGCGGATACCCAGGGTATTGGTTGAGGCGTGCGCGGTTCCGTATATGAGCTCCACCTTGCCCACAGGCAGCTCCGGGTTCATGTGCCCGGCAAAAATGGCTTCCACCGGTTCCTGATCAAACAGGCCGGTTTCCAGCATAGCCTTGGCCCCGGCGCCGCCTTCTTCTGCGGGTTGAAAGAAGAAAAGGATTTCGCCGCAGCCTTTCTGAGGCCACTGCCGTTCCTTCAGCCAGCGGATGATTCCGAGCGCAACGGTCACGTGCCCGTCGTGGCCGCAGGCGTGCATCCGTCCCGGATGCCTGGATTTATACGGG
>CAYTBC010000070.1:0-21396 GCA_964435765.1 uncultured Desulfosarcina sp. | reverse complement strand
GCCCACCTGCGGGTATCCTTGGCCTGCTGCCTGAACATGTGCGGCGCGGTGCACTGTTCGGATATTGCCATTCTGGGATATCACCGGAAACCGCCGCTGCTGGACCATGAATACCTGGACAAGATGTGCGAAATTCCGCTGGCGATTGCAGCCTGTCCGACGGCGGCCATCAAACCGGCCAAAATGGAGATCGCTGGACAAAAGGTCAATAGTGTGGCTGTAAACGAAAGTCGCTGCATGTTCTGCGGCAACTGCTACACCATGTGCCCCTCCATGCCTTTGGCCGACACCGAAGGCGATGGCATCGTCATTATGGCCGGCGGCAAGGTGTCCAACCGCGTCACCGAACCGAAGTTTTCCAAGGTCGTGGTTGCATTTATTCCCAACGAAGCGCCGCGCTGGCCGCAGACCACCGCCACCATCAAGAAAATCGTGGAAGCCTATGCCAAGGGTGCCAACAAATATGAGCGCCTGGGAGAATGGGCCGAACGCATCGGATGGGAGCGCTTCTTTGAAAAATGTGAGCTGGAATTCACCCATCACCTGATTGATGATTTCCGCGATCCAGCCTACTTTACATGGCGCCATACCAGTCAATTCAAGTTCTAGACGCCTCAACAATCAAATTACGGGAGCCCGTCCGGGCTCCCTTCATCGCAGTTGAAAGAGGACAAACATGGAATACGAGGAAGCAAAAACAAAGATTATCGAAGGTCTGCAAAAGAAAGCCAAAACCAAAAGTAAATTTTACTTTAACGATTTGTCCAAATTGCTCGAATTAAAGCCCCGTGAAGCCAAAAAGTTGGTCAACAAACTGGTCGAAGACGGAATTCTCGAATATTGGTCCAGCGGGAGCACGTCGATGTACGGCCTCACGGGGTCCGGCAAACAGGCGCACGCCGAACAAGAAGACTAGCGGATGCTGGTGCCTGACAGGCAGCTATATTTTTTTTGAAGCTTGAACACTCACCCATGCAGCCAGATGAAATGATCGCACCCCGGCTGATCATCGCAGCTCTGCGCGGCGGGTCGGGAAAGACCGTATTATCGATCGGCATCCTGGCTGCTTTAAGAAAATCGGGTAAATCCGTCGCACCATTTAAAAAAGGGCCGGATTACATTGATGCGGGCTGGCTAGCCCTTGCAGCCGGCCGGCCCTGCTACAATCTGGACGCCTTCCTTTTAAGCCGCGCAGACAATCTGCACTCTTTTCAATCCCATTCCATCAATTCCGACATTTCCATTATCGAGGGAAACCGCGGGCTGTATGACGGCATCGACCTGGAGGGCAGCACCAGTACGGCGGAACTTGCCAAGCTGCTGGCGTCTCCGGTGATACTGTGTGTCGATTGCACCAAGATCACCCGGACCATGGCGGCGGTTGTGGCAGGATGCTGCCGGTTTGACCCGGATGTTATGATAAGGGGGGTGATTTTAAACCGGGTCGCCAACGCCCGACACGAAAAAAAACTGCGGAGCAGCATTGAACACTACTGCGGTATACCGGTTGTCGGGGCCATACCGAAGCTGGGCGAGCAGTATTTTCCCGAGCGGCATTTGGGACTGGTGCCGACGCCTGAACACGACTGGGCCAACAGGTCGATTGAAGCCATATCCTCGATTGCCGCGCAGCACATCGATCTGGCCGCCATTGCCGCCATTGCCGACAGTGCGCCTGCTCTAAAAGCAGAAGGCAGAGGACAGAAGACAGAAGACAGAGGGCAGGAAACAGAAAACAGAAATCGGAAGCCGGAAGCCAAGGCCGGGGAATCTCTATCCGGCGACCAAAGTCCGGCGACCAGCATCCAGCATCCAGTATCAAGTATCGAGAAACCATCCGTGAGGATAGGGATTATAAGAGATTCTGCCTTCCAATTTTACTATCCGGAAAATATCGACGCACTGGCTAAGGGCGGCGCCGAGGTTGTTTTTATCAGCCCATTGAAGCAAAAGGAACTGCCCGAACTGGATGCACTTTACATCGGCGGTGGTTTCCCCGAAACCCATGCCCGCCAACTGGCTGAAAATAAAAATTTCAGTGCCCGGCTCAAAGCTCTGGCCGATGACGGTTTTCCCATTTACGCGGAGTGCGGGGGATTGATGTATTTAGGGGAAAACCTGGTGCTGGAGGGTGAAACCTATCCAATGGCCGGAATCCTGCCGCTGACCTTTGATTTTTATAAACGACCCCAAGGCCATGGGTACACAATTGTCAAAGTCGAGGGCCAAAATCCCTATTATGACATCGGCACCGAAATCAGGGGGCACGAATTTCATTATTCCCGCGTCTCAAAATGGACCGGACAAAAGGGTGATTTGGTCTTTCGCATGCAGCGGGGCGCAGGCATTGAGAAAGACCGCGACGGTATTCTTTATAAAAATGTTCTCGCCACCTATACCCATGTGCACGCGCTCGGCACTCCCGAATGGGCCCAGGCACTCATTCGCAATGCGATCAATTTCAAAAAAGGATGACGCTGCCAAAAGCTCATCTACTGCGCTGCGCTCGCCTTTCGTCCTTCCGGCGTGCAGCTCGTACGCATCCTTCGGATGCCGCGACAGCGGTATCCTACTAATGACTATTTTCTACTATGATGCAGTTAGATTCCAATAAATTTTCACCTAATCTTGTTGCTATGCGGGATTATGCTCTCCGAAATGTCGTTGATTCGCCCGTCAGGATTACGCCATCCGCCCTGGAAAAGCAATTATTTGAAAAATATGGAATAAATAAGAAACAGATCAAATCCGTGATCAGGGGTTTGGTAGAGGCCGGCGAGCTTGCCTATACATACGAATATGGTGCCACCTATTTGGAACGGTCATATAATCGCCCTGTGCGGGTATCGCAGCATGTGGTGTTACAACCTCCGGGATATCATTGCTTTTCGAGGCCGGATAGGGTGCCGGTACGGATTCAAGCCGGGGCTTGCTTTGGGGACGGAAGGCATCCGACCACCCGGTTAGCCATCCGGGGAATCGAAATGGTGCTGGGACAGCACTGGGCGGGGAGTCATCTTTCCGGTGTCGAAGTTTTGGACGTGGGCTGCGGCTCCGGCGTGCTGGTTATCACGGCAGTGCGTCTGGGTGCCGCTGCCGGTCTCGGCCTTGATATCGATGCCTGTGCCCTGGCGGAAGCCAGCTATAATGTGCAGTTAAACGCGCTTGAAAATCGGATCGAAATATCCGCCCAGCCGCTGAAGGCCATTCGGCGCCGCTTCCGGCTTGTCATGGCCAATCTGCGCTATCCGAGTCTGAAGCAGTTGCGCTCACAGCTGAGTTTGGCGACGGCCTGCAGCGGGGCCATGGTGATATCCGGTATCAGAGACGCCGAGTTGAATGATCTGCTTGAGTTCTATGCCGATGAGCACTGGATCTGTCGCTGGATGCAAACCGAAGCCGGCTGGGCCGGTGCCGTGCTGCAGCGGGCCAAAGACCGGACCGTTTAATTAAACGGCTCCCCGTCTGCCCGGATACGCCCGCAATCGCAAAGAAACAAAAAAAAGACGGGTGATGACACCCGTCTTTTTAATCAACCTATCTGAAAGCAGCGGTTAGCTGTCTTTTTCTTCCTTATCGTCGCCTTCATCCGTATCCCCGGATTTTTTGGCATGGCATTTGGTGCAGGTGGTCGGTGCCTTTTTAGGTTTGTATTTTTTGTTGAACTGCTTGTGGCAGCCTTTGCAATTTTCATGCAGGGCTTCGGCATGGTATTCTTTTATTTTCTCTTTTTTAGACAGCTTCTTTTTTGCCTTTTTACCTTTGGGAGCTTCTCCCGGTATTTTGTGGCACTCGATGCATTTCTTTACTTCGTCCCCGTCTTTAAGTCCGGTCAGCGGCTTGCCTTTGTCATCGTGGTGGCACTCTCCGCACTTGTTGGGATAAAGATCCGGAAACTCTTTGGCGTATTCGTCAAAGTGTTTTTTATGGTCGAATTTAACAATGCCTTTTTTGTGCTCTTTATATGCTGGATCTTGCAATTCAATCACATCCGGAGCCGCTTTCGCATAAATTCCGGCAGCAATAAATAAGGTCGCAACGCCAACAATTAATGTCATCATGAAATGCTTTTTGTTCATAGCCGTCTTTCCCCTCCTTTGCCCTGTTAGAATTTTAGCTCCCCAATCATCATTTGAAAACTATCTCTATCAACCTGATAAAATTCTGTCAACGGCGATTTTCAGATTGACAAGTCACCCAACTGTTTAATTTTATATGGTTTTATTCCGAACTATCCTGAAACCGAACGATCCTTTCTGCGACTGCCCTTGACCTGCTATCCCAGTAGACGCATTTACCCGCGATAAGGTCTACAAAAAAGATCTAATTATTTCCGTCCGATCACCCTGCATTTTGTTCCGCTTCTTTAGTTTCCGCCTTCCGCTTGCCGAACATCTTAGCCCCGATAATGCTGATTTCATACAAAACCATCAAGGGCAGCGCCATCAAGATCTGGGTGATCACATCCGGGGGCGTCAGAATGGCGGCGCCGGTAAAAATTAAAAGTATGGCATATTTACGGTTTTTTTTCAAAAAATCAACCGAAACAATCCCCAGCCTGGCCATGAAGGTCAAAACCAGCGGAAGTTCAAATACCAGCCCGAAAGCCAACAGGAGCTTGGCGGAAAAGCCGAAGTACTCCTTCATGGAAGGAAGCGGCCGGATGGTGTCGGTGGCAAACCCAATGAAAAATTTGAATCCCCAGGGAAAGACGAAAAAATACCCGAACAGGGCGCCGCCGATAAAAAAGAAGGATGAAAGCAATACAACGGGTGCCAGCATGCGGCGTTCTTTTTTATACAATCCCGGGGCTACAAACATCCAGAATTGATATAGGATGATCGGGCTGGCCACCATCAGGCCGGTGAGAAACGCCACTTTCAGATAGGTGAAAAAAGCCTCAGGCAGGCCGGTATATATAAGCGTTTCGCCCGGCTTCATCACCTTAATCAGGGGGTTAACCAGAATACCAAACAACCGCTCTTTAAACCCAAAAGCAATCACAAATCCCACCCCGACGGCGATAGAGCATCGAATAAGCCGGGTGCGCAGCTCCTCCAGGTGAGAGGTAAAAGGGAGTTTTTCGTCCTCATGCATCGTTAAGGGATCCTTTTAGCGTGTCGTTTTTGTCATCATCGGAGGCGGGCTTTTTATCGATCGATGTGGATTCATCTTTTGCAACCGGACTTGCATCGGTATCCAGCTTATCAAAAGCTTTTCTCAGATCTTTTAAATTTTCGAAATCATCAGATTTGGTTTCGGGCGCCTCTTTTTTCCCGTCATTATTTTCTTCAACGGCGCTATTGTCGTCCTCGATTTTCTTGGTGGGCTCGGGCTTTAAATCAGCCGCTTCCTTGGCATTATCATTGATATCGTTAAAGGCCTTTTTGACATCCGACAGTTCACTGTCGATCTGCATGGTTTCTTTAAACTCATTGGTAGCCTTTTTAAACTCGCGCATGGCCCGGCCCAGTGATTTGGCTAGATCCGGCAGTTTTTTGGGGCCGATGACGATGAGGGCAATGGCCAGGATCAAAATCATTTCAGGCATGCCGATACCAAACATATCTCATTTCCTTCAATTAAAGATTGAATCGAAAAACACAAATTAAAAAAGGTTTATTACTTGTTTCACGGCAAAGTGTCAAGACTCCGGGTTTAAAACTAAAAAATACAGCCGGCCGGCGTGCCTTAGATGTCCGGCGGCAATTTCGGCATAGGGTCCGTTGCCCCAGAACAAGTCCGCGCGTCCGGCGCCTCGAATGGCACCGCCGGTGTCCTGATTCAAAGCAAACCGGGTAAATGGCTGCCAGTTGTCAATTTCGCCGGCACTGTCGACAACCGGCTTTTCAGCCTCGATGAAGCACAGGGCGGCTTTGGGAAAGAGGCTGCGATCCAGCGCGATGGATCGCCCCGGTGTTAGTTTGACATTGATGTTGCCGAGGGGGCCGTCCGGTTCGATCTTAAAAAACACATAGCTGGGATTGAAGTTGAAAACCGCCTCGATTTCATCCGGATGCTGGTGAAGGTATTCCCTGATTTTTTGCATCGACATCTCGTCCAGGGTTATTTTTTCCCGGTCTATCAACAGCTGACCGATGCTGCGATACGGCCGACCGTTGGAGGCGTGATAATGAACGTTCATGACCTCGCCGTCATCCAGGTAAATCTTGCCGGATCCTTGTATCTGCAGGAAAAAGACGTCGACCGGATCCTTTACCCAGGCTAAAACCGCGGCGTTGCCTTCCAGTGCGCCATCGGAGTCGATTTCACGGCGGTCATAATAGGGCAGCACCTTTTGATCTGCATAGCGGGCGATGATTTTTTCGCCCGCAAATTTTTCATTAAAAACAGACAGGTCGATGTCGATCAAATCCGTCGGCCGGGCGTAAATCGGATAACGATACTGATCACTCTGCACCCGGCTGCCCCTTAAATCGGGTTCATAGTATCCGGTATATAAAACCTCGCCCTTGCCATCCCGCCCGACAGAACGGTAAACTATATAATTTGAGCGGATGAACTTTTCCAGATCGTCCGCCGCGGGACGGGTTTGGGCATAATCCAGGAAATATTGCAGCGATCGGATCATATGAGCGGTCGAATAGTGATCCTGACCGAAAAAAAACTGGCGATCCACGGGAATTTTTTGAAGGTAGGACAGGCTTTTCAGAATGCCGTGTTCGAGGCTGTCATAGGTCATATCGTCTGAAAAATCCGGGTATGAACCGGTTGAAATTCTTTCCATCACTTCTTCGGTGATCGGCTTCGTGGCGGGTTGCACGCAGCCGGCTACCCATATCGCCCAGAAGACGACCAAAACGGCGACAGCCGCAGAACAGGATTTGTTATTAAACTTTATCATCGGGTTCTCGTGTAAATGTGCCGCTTTTTCCGCCTGACTTTTCAAGCAGTTGAATTTTGGAAATGGTCATTTCGCGGTCATAGGACTTGCACATGTCATAGATGGTCAGCGCTGCCGCCGCTACGGCGGTCAGGGCCTCCATTTCAACACCGGTTTGGTCAATCGTGCGCACGCCGGCCTTGATGCCGATGCAGTGATGTTTTGCATCCGGCTCGAAATCAACCTGCACGTGGGTAAGATTCAGGGGGTGACACATCGGAATGAGATCGGATGTTTTTTTAGCAGCCATGATACCGGCGATGCGGGCGGTTTCCAGGACATTGCCCTTTTTCACGTTCCGGTCTTCGATCATCTTTAACGTCTCCGGTTTCATCAATACGATCCCGCCGGCAACAGCCACTCGCACGGTGGGCTGCTTGGCAGTGACATCCACCATCCTGACACGACCTTTTTCATCTATATGGGTAAAGGAAGACATGATAGATTCCTTCGGAATTGAATAATGTATATTGAAGATTGAATATTTTTGGAAATCGCTGCGCTCAGTCGATATTATATACTTGGTATTGAAGATATAAAACTGGAAATGTTAAATGTACTCGTTAATTTTTTAATAAAAGTGTCAATCGGAAAGATATTCCGTTTTTTGGGTCACTGTTGATTTTATGAGGTTGAGCGTTTCAGTTAAAACCGCGATCACATTTTCGCGGATATCGCCGGCCACCAGCAGCAGCATCACATCGTCTCCGACGCAAAGATCCCGGTCCGCAGCAATTTCAACCCGAATGTCTAAAATGCCGGTTTTATGCTTTTGCTGCCTTAAGATCTGCTCCAACTTTAGGTAATCGACCGCCACCCGCAGCCCTTTGACGTTGCGGCCATCACGGGATGTCCCCCGCACCACGCCATTGTGACACAAGACCATTCCGGCCTGGTCGAAATCGGGATGGCATTTGATCTCTTGCAGCAATGTGTTGATATCCATAATTAATCCGCCCTGTAAAATAGCATAACGACAGAATTCCATAGCCGACGGCCGTGTGCCTTGCGCCTAACGGCTTTATTCATTTCCAGCATCCAACACCCTCGGCGCTATGCGCTTTGCTCTCTGCTCTTGGCTGCCATTACCTCGGCCTTTGCCAGGTCATCGGATGTGTTTATGTTAAAAAACGATATCAGATCAGGATCGATTGAACGCAAGGTTTTTTCCGGAATTTTTTTCAGACGATGATTTCCAAGGGCGCGCTGAATTTTAAATTTGTTATGTTTTATATGATGTTCAACCGTATTCAGACAGCGCTTTGAATAGACCGCGCAAAGGGGTTCCATCCCGGCTGTGGTCTCGGGCATGATGATATCGGTATGTTCATCCAGCTTTTCGAGCAGCGCGGCAACCACTTCTTTTTTTAAAAACGGGGTGTCGCAGGCCGAGAAAAAGGCAAAAGGGTCTTTCATATAGAAGAGGCCGGCATGGATTCCCGTCAGTGAGCTTCGAACCGCAAAAAGATCGCTCACAATCGTAAAATCCCAATCAAGAAACTGCAGCGGATGGTTGGTGACTAAAATAACCTCTTTAAATAACGCCGAAAAAACGTCATAAATCCGATCCAGAATACACTTTCCGCCAACGCTGATAAACGCTTTATTTTCGCCGTTAAAACGTGTGCTCAACCCGCCGGATAATATCACACCGGTGCAGGGAATGGTCATTTTTCAATTCTCCAGCGCGCCATCATTCCATTTCACCCCGATCGCGAGATCCAAAACTTTTGGACAATTATAAGATCATCTCTCCGCTATCGATTTTAGACTTTCATCGGGGAACATCACCATAAGAAAATTAACCGGTAAAATCAAGGGGGTTGTCTGCTGCATGCTTGAACTGACAACATAGAGGTTGATATCCAATCGCCACATGAGGTAGTAGACAGATGACGGAGGTCAGAAAACAGCAGGTCAAATTCGAAAAGCCTTGAATCAAAATCACAAATACGGAGAAATATGAGCACCCACGAACACAAAATGCATGCACCCCAAAAAGTTTCCATTGGAATCATTACGGTTTCCACTACCCGGGCTCTGGAAGATGATGCCAGCGGCAACTGGATCAGCGAACAGGCCAAGGACGAAGGCCACGCCGTCGTCTTCCATCAGGTTGTGACGGACGACCAGGATATGATTGCCGCCACCCTGCAAAACCTTATTCAAACCAAACAGCCCCAGGTGGTCATTTTGACCGGCGGAACCGGTATCACTAGAAAAGACGTCACCATCGAGGCGGTTGCGCCCATGCTCGACAAAGTGCTGACCGGCTTTGGTCCGCTGTTTGCCGCTTTGAGCTTTGAGCAGATCGGCTCGGCTGCGTTTCTTTCGCGTGCAACCGCCGGTGTTGTCGATAATGCGATTGTGTTTTGCATCCCGGGCAGTCTGAATGCATGTAAACTCGCCTGTCAAAAGCTGATTTTTCCGGAATTGGGGCATTTGGTCAAGCATGTAATGGACTAAACTTAACTGACAACAGGGTGTCAAAAACTGAAGGTGTCAGCTGTCGGCGCCGGCCAGCATAATTCGGGCGTCGGCCACCACGCAGCGGGTGCCGGTGCATTTGACCGGATTCAAATCAATGGACGCGATCTTCTCATCCAGGTCGACAACCAGTTCTGAGAAAGAAAGCATCAGCCGGGTCAGCTCGGAGATGTTGATGGGTTCGGCCCCCCGAAAGCCATTTAGCAGGGCGGTCCCTTTGAGGCCGGCCACCATGGCGTGCACATCTTTTTCGTTGATGGGCGCCATGCGAATAACCGTGTCCTGATAAATTTCGACGCCGATGCCGCCGATGCCCAGCAAAATGACCGGCCCGAACTGGAAGTCGACTTTGGCCCCCACAATCAGCTCAAGGCCCGGCAGCCTTTCTTCCACCAGCAGGCCCGTAAAACCTTCCAGGGCTGAGAATCTTTCAAATACGGCATTTAAGCGGGCGGCATCTTCAATCCCCACGACGACCCCGCCCACATCCGATTTGTGCACAATCGCGGCTGAGACGACCTTGGCCACGACCGGGTAGCCGATGCGGTCGGCGGTGGCGCGGGCTTCGGCCGGGGTCTTAGCCAGGCTGAAATCCGGCACCGCCACGCCGGCCAGGGCCAGCAGGCGTTTGGCCTCCGGTTCCATAATCCAGCCGGCTGCCTGCGCGTTTTCAAGGATAGACAGCATTTCGGCGGTCAGCATGTTTTGCACCTCCGGATGGCATCGACCATCAGCACGGCCCCTTCAATCGATGAGGATACCGGCACGTTGTTCAGTTCGAACCCTTCAATGAGCATGCGGTACTTTTCCTGATGGGGCACATAGGCCACCAGAGGCTTGCCCTCCCGGCGAAACACATAGCTGAGCCGGGCTCCCAGATCTGAGCTGATTCCCGGCGAATAGGGCAGCAGAAGTAAAATTACGCAGTCGACTTCCGGCGAGCTGCTCAAACAGTTGGCGGCGGCGACAAAATCGTCGTCCACGGCGCTGCCGGTCAGGTCGATGGGGTTTTCAAGGGAGGCGATCGGCCGGACGCTGGGCGACAGTTTTTCCCGGATCAGGTTCCGGGTGGTTTCGGTCAGCCGGGGCAGGATCAGCCCGTGGTCGGCACAGACATCGCTGGCCAGTGCTCCGTGTCCACCGCTGACGGAAATGATGCCGACCCTGCCCTGGACGGTCTTCTGGTAGCAGCTGAGCGCCTCGCAAAAAGACACCATTTCAAACTCGTCCCGGGCCTCGACAATGCCGTGCTGGGCCATGACTTCGGAAAACACCTTGTAGTCGCCCGCCAGCGAGGCGGTGTGGCTCGACACCGCCCGGCTGCCCGCCGCGGTCTTGCCGGCTTTTAAAATGATGACCGGTTTGGGAATCCGGTCTGCCGCCTGGACGAACCGGCGGCCCTCGTTGCGAGCAAAGCCTTCCACGTAAAAGGCGATGACCCGGGTACCTTCGTCGCCGGCAAGATATTCGAGCAGATCCAGTTCCCGGATCAGGGCTTTGTTGCCGATGCTCACCGCCAGGGAGAGGCCGACCCCCTGTTCGGCAAATTTAACCATCTGGTCCACCAGCACGCCACCGCTCTGGCTGACCATGGCCACGTTGCCGGGCTCGGGTCGAACCAGGCGTTCGCCGGGCAGAAAAAAGGTGTCAAAGCGGGTCGGTGCATAAATGCCCAGGCAGTTGGGCCCGATAAAAGGGAAATCGGCCGCGCGGGCCAGCGCGACCAGGCGGTCCTGGAGATCCTGGTGCCCGGTTTCGGCGAAGCCGCCTGAAATAACGGTGGCCCCGCCGACACCGTTTTGGATGCAGCTTTGCAGGATGCCGGGTACGAACTCGGCCCGGGCCGCCACCACCGCCAGATCGATTCTGGCCGGTATCTGGGAAATGTCGGCATAGACCCGGTCCCGCTGCAGCTTGCCGCCCTTGGGGTTGACGGGATAGACCTTGACCGGGTAGCGCAGCAGGATCTTGTTGTAGATGACATTGGCCGGATGACGATCGTTGGTCAAAGAGACACCAAAGACGGCGATAGTTTTGGGATTAAACAGGGGGTTGAAATCCAATCCGACCTCCACGGGTGGTTGCACCGCCCGGCCGCTGCCGACAGGTGCCCTACAAATTTATGATAGGAGGAGTATCGCAAAAACACGATGGAGTGTCAAGGTGGGGCCCTCATCACAGGACTTTGATAACGACCAAGGTTTCATCATCCTTTTGTTCCGCCGAGTCCCGGAATTCTTCCAGGGCATCATAAACCGCCTTTAAAATGATGTGTGCGGGCTTTTGGTGATAATCGCGCATGACCGTCTGCAGCCGGTCATTGCCGAAATGGACATTTTCAGGATTGCAGGCTTCTTTGATGCCGTCTGTTCCAATCAAAATTATCTGACCGGGCCGGATTGGGATTTTGGCTTCCTCGTAAACCCAATCTTCCATGACGCCCAGGGGCAGCCCCTCACCGCCCAGCGTTCCGAAGAAATCATTGGACGGCTCATAGAAAATCGCCGACTCATGGCCGGCATGCACCCAGCGGAAGCATTTTTCGACGAGGTCGATTTCACTGAAAAACATGGTGACAAACAGATTGAGCTCTTCGATATCCTGAACCAGACGTTTGTTGACATCCGAGACAATGGCGGCGCAATTGCCGGGGCTCAGGATGCGCTCCCGGAAAAATGCCCGGACCGATGTCATCAGCAGGGCCGCCGAAATTCCATGTCCGATGACGTCGGCGACGACGATGCCAATTTTTTCCTGCCCCCATTCTTCAGGGTTGATAAAATCATAGTAATCGCCGCCGGTTTCATCGCATGAAATGCTCTTGCCGGCGATGTCGAAACCGTCCACCCGCGGATTGGATTTCGGCATGAGTTTTTGCTGGAGCTGGCTGGCTTGCTCCAATGACATCTGCACTTTTTTCAATTGGCTCTGATCGCTGGTGACTTTGTGGTATTCTTCGATGCCGCTTTGAATGGCCGTTCCCAGTGTTTCGGCCGGGCACGGTTTCGGATGGAATTTGTAAATACTGCCCTCATTCACGGCCTTAATGGCAGTGGCCATGTCGGCCGAACCGGTCAACATCATCCGCACCGTGTCGGGATAAATTTTCTTGACGTGGCTGAGAAATTCGATGCCATTCATTCCCGGCATGAGAAAATCTGAAACAATCACCGCATAGGGGCCTTTTTGCTCGAGCATCTCGATGGCATCTTCCCCGCTCAGCGCAGTTTCGATATCGAATTGTTTTCGCAATTGACGTTTGAGCCCCGATAAAATCATGGCATCGTCGTCGACCAACAGGATCTTCGCCTTCATGCTGCTTTCCTTTCGAATAACTCTTTGCAAGACTGCCGCCATTCTGCTACGCGGTGGGTGACGCCCAATGTTTCCAGGTAGTCCGGATCATACGGCAATTGGATTGCATCTGGGTCCGGGTTCCGCGGTTCGTGTGCCAGTGCATCGCCCATATGTACGGCGGTCAGCAGCCCCATATTCCGGTCCATGCTTTTTTCCGGGCAGTGATGAAAAGCAATTGCCTCGATGATGGGGTTTTCAAGGTTCCAGAGTCCCATCAGATAAGCTCCGATTTCGGCATGACTGGTCCCGAAGGCTTCATATTCCAGATCCCACAAACTGTGTCGGGAACTTTGGACCTCGTCCAGCAACTGTTTGTAGGGTTTTTGAAAATTGGTTGCCAGGATGAGTTTGCCTAAATCGTGCAACAAGCCGGCCATCAGGGAAAAATTGATAATCTCCTGTTCCAGCTTCTCTTTTTTAACGATGGTTTGGGCATACTTGCTCACCGCCATACTGTGGTTAAAGAGGGTGTCGATATTAAACCAGGAAAATTTTTTCTGACTGAATTCGGCAAAAATTTTGACCGAAAGAACCAGCGCTTTGATGCTTTCAAGTCCCAGCAGAATAACGGCCTGTTGGGTGCTGCTGATTTTGCGGGCCAGCCCGAAAAAAACCGAATTGACCACCTGCAATATTTTGGCCGTCATGCTGACATCCTGGGCAATGATATCACCCACTTTTTTGATCGAGGGATCGTCCGAATGCATCTCTTCCATGATCGCCGTGTATATGGAGGGCATGCTGGGAAGGGATTCTATTTGTGAGAGGATTTTCTTGATGGATTCATTCGACAAAATGTCCCGCAGGGCAAACAGCTTCGCCAAAGTCTGTTTTAATATTTCAATATCGCAGGGTTTTGCGAGACTTTGATGGGCTATTTGGACGGTTTTGATGGTCATCTCGTGTTTGACATGACCGGAAAGAATGATGCGAACAACCCGCGGGTGGCGCTTTTTTACCTCGGTCAGCAGCTGGGCGCCGTCTATTTCAGGCATTCTCAGATCGGTGACAATCACATCCATGGCGTGAGCGTCAAGGATATCAAGGGCCTCTTGACCGTTGGAGGCAAATGCTATTTCCCACTCATTGCGCATTTTTCGCAGGGTTCGCTGCAAACCTTTGAGAACCATGGGCTCATCATCAACAAACAGGATCCGTTTTTTTAATGTTTCAGTCATCTTCTGCCGGATCCGCCTCCAAAGGAAGCCCGATGATGAAGGTGGTTCCCTCTCCTTCCCGGGATTCAAGGTCCAGTATTCCGTGGTGCTTTTCCACAATTACGGTATGGGAAATGGCCAACCCCTGACCCGTTCCTTTGCCGGGGCCTTTAGTGGTAAAAAATAGATCAAATATTTTATGCCGGATCGCTTCCGGGATGCCGGCGCCGGTATCGCTGATGCGAATTTTAGCCCAGCTATTTTCATGATAGGTGCGGATACGAATAGTTCCCTTGGGGGAACCGTTTTTGTCTTGGGCTTCAGCAATGGCATGCGCGGCGTTGATAATCATGTTCAGGATCACCTGATTCAGCTCGGCCCGATAGCAGGGCACCAGCGGCATGTCCGAGTCAAAATCGGTATTCATATCGGCCACATATTTCCACTCGTTGCGGGTGATGGTAATGGTTTTTTCAATTTCCTGGTTGATATCCGTCGGCTCTTTGACCATCATGCCCGGATGTGCAAAGATTTTCATGGCCTGTACAATTTTGGTGATCCGCTCGACGCCCTTGAGGGTATGCTGTATGGCAACCGGAATCTCTTCTTCAAGGTAGGGCAGGTCGATCTCCGCGATGCGTTTTTCCGTCTCGTCGATTAATTCGACGGTTAAAGCATGCGATTTGGCTTTTTCAATCAGATTTTCGTATTCGCGGATGATTTGGATTAAATCCCCGGTTGCATCTTGAAAGAAGCGGGTATTGTCCCCTACAAATTGGGTCGGCGTATTAATTTCATGGGCGATGCCGGCCGCCAGCTGCCCGATCGCTTCCATTTTCTGTGACTGCTGCAGCTGGGTTTCAATTTTTCTGCGGTCCGTAATATCCGCCCCGATGATCGTTGACCCCAGCAGGCCTTCCTCCTCGCCGTCCAAATGGTTGATGGTCATGCCCAAATAGCGCTCTTCGCCGTCCGGCCTGTAAAATCGGATGTCATCCACCCGGGTAGGTTGACTCGCGGTTCGGCTTTGAGAAATTCCGGATGCGATCTTTTCAAAGTCCCAATCGATGCCGCATTCGCTCAGCGGCAGCCCAATGACCTCAGATTCGACCCGACCGAATATCTTCTCTGCGGTTGTGTTCCAGAGAACAATCTTATTTTCCTGCGACAGTCCGATTAAAATGGTCGGCAGCGATGAGATCAACCGTTTAACATCTTTTTGGGCACCTTCAAGCGGTGCCGGATTGCCGTTGAGCATACGGGCTGCGCCCGTCGGCTTTTCAGCGGGGCCATTCTTATGGATTATTTGCACCTTTGGTAAATTTGTCATGGTTTTTTATGCACTCAGATAGCGTGGTCAATCCTCGAAGTGAATCAATATCTTAACATTTTTTCTGAATGTAAAATGGGAGGCCAAGAAACATGCGTATATGAAGCACATCCAGCGGGATGCCCCAACGGTTTTTGAAGCGAAATACCCGGTTTTGACTTAATTGTGATCCTTTCCGCGATGCAGACACAAATACGTTATCGGCAATTCAAAGTGATTCTTTAGCATCATCATGCTTTTGTTTCCTGTTGACAAATTCAAAAAATTAAATGAATGTTCAATTAATTTGCCAGGGTCAGGTTAAGTCTCATGCGGAAAAATCAAAAAGCCGACATACGAAAGCCTGAAATTTTGGAGCATTTTTATCGGGTGGTGATGGAAGATGGCCTGGAGGGGGCATCCATCGGCAAAATTGCGAACTCCATGAATATTCACCCGAGTCTTATCATCCACTATTTCAAAACCAAAGACAACTTGATGCTGGCGTTGACCGACCTGATTGTAGAAAAATACCAGGCACCTCATTTTTTGAAACGTTTTGACGAAATCAATGACCCGGAGCAGCGCTTTGAAGCCTTTTTGGATACCATGTTTCAGGAATCCTGGGTGAAAACGGTGAGCAACCGGGTTTTTTATGCCTTTTACTACCTCGCCCACCGCAAACCTGAAATTCGCGAACGCTTCATAAAAATGTTTAGCGGCTTCCGAAATTATATCGTTGCTGAACTTGATTTTTTTAAGAAGCAGGGGATTGTCAAGACGGACGATCTTGAAATGGCGGCCGATTTCATAGTAACCATGATTGAGGGGGTGGCTTTTCACGGCGCTTTCATAGGCGCCGGCAAACCTTTCGAGAGTTTTGGTCAATACGCCAAAAAAATTACCAAGGATCTTCTCACCCAAGGTGAGGGCTGAACCGGAAGCGATTAAAGAGATCGATGCATTCGCAATTAATTTGCCGATAATGAATTCGGTTTCGGCAGGAACTCCGACATTCGTTTTTGGATTTATGAGATTAGATTTTTGATGAATTTAATTGATTTTTAGATATTTGTTCGTGTATTTTTGAAATCCAAAAAATTTCAACAAACGTGGAGAGTCATATATGCATGATTTCGATGACGATTATACCGGTGATTACAAAGGACGGGACATAAAAGAAGCTCTGGCGGAAGCCAAGCAGATGGTCGATATTATCCTCACCCCCGTCGGACAGGTGCCGCTTGAAGTCCGTGAGGAAATTTCACGCAGAACCGTTCACAATTTCCGCGACCACATCAACAAAGGCTTTTTAGACTACCGCAAATCAGTCACCGAGGCCGGCAGTTTTGCCGTTACCGAATGGACGGGTCAGGGTTCGATCCTGGTAGACGCCCTGGACCGACAGTTTATCGATTTGCTCGGCGGCTTTGGGCTATATTCTTACGGCATCCGTCACCCGAAGATTATTGCCTCGGTCAAGGCCCAGCTGGACCGTTCACCCCAGTACAGCCAGGAGATGCTTGATCCTCTGAGAGCCCAGCTGGCCAAGGTTTTAGCCCTCTTGACGCCGGGTAAAATCCAGTACGGCTTTTTTGCCAACTCGGGTACCGAAGCCGTGGAAGGCGCCATGAAGCTGGCCAAGCTTTACACGGGTCACAAAGGCTTTATCGCCATGCTCAAGGCCTTTCACGGCAAGAGCCTGGGAGCGCTGTCGCTGATGGGCAAAAAAATGTTTCGCAAGCCGTTGCTGCCACTGCTGGAAGGCGTCAGGCACGTGCCCTTTGGTGATGCCGCTGCCGTGGAGCAGGTTCTGGCGGCGGCCAAAGCGGTCGGCGGCGATATTGCCGCCGTGGTGGCTGAACCGGTCCAGGGTGAGGCCGGTGCGGTGGTGCCGCCGGATGATTTCTGGCCGCGGTTGAGGGAAATTTGCAACCATTACGGGGTACTGCTGATCGCCGATGAAGTCCAGACCGGCATGGGGCGTACCGGGGAAATTTTCGGTGTGGATCACTGGAACGTTGCCCCGGATATCCTCTGTCTAGGCAAAGCCCTGGGAGGCGGCGTGGTGCCCATGTCGGCCTTCTTATCAACGCCAAAAATCTGGGAATGCCTGGAGCCGAATCCTTTCATGCATACCACCACCACCGGCGGAAACCCGTTGGCCTGTTCGGCGGCCCTGGCGGCCATCACGGTTCTGCTGGAGGAAGACCTGGCCGGACAGGCCCGGACCAAAGGCGAGTATGTCTTGAAGCAGTTAAGGATGCTCCAGAACCGCTATCCCGGTGTCCTGGCCGAGGTGCGCGGGCTGGGATTGCTGATCGGGATGGAATTTCCCACCGATGGCATCGGTTACAAGGTCGCCGCCGGCCTGTTCTCCCGAGGGGTGCTCACCGCCGGGACCCTGACCAATGCCCGCACCATTCGCTTCGAACCGGCCTTAAATGTTCCTCAGGAAATTTTAGATGAAGTGCTCAATCGCCTCGAGGATGTGTTCAAAAGCCTGGATGTGCCGCAACGGCCCGTATCGATGAATCTTTACTCAGGTCAGGTCCTGCATGTGAACCTGACCACCCGGGAGATCGAGCGCAAACCCATCCGACAGCAGTGGCTGAAAGAATACATCGGCGGCTGGGGACTGGCAACCCGGTATTTCTGTGATCTGGTGGATCCCGGGGTCGAACCGCTGTCGGCCGATAACGCCGTCGTTATCATGACCGGACCCCTGTGCGGCACCCTGGCACCGACCGCATCACGCCTGTGCCTGGTTTCCAAATCACCGCACACCCGCACCATCTTCGAATCCAATGTCGGCGGGGCCTTCGGACCGGAGCTCAAATTTGCAGGCTTTGACGGCATTGTCATCACCGGCAAGGCCGACCACCCGGTCTATCTGCGCATCGAAGATGACAACATCAGCCTTGAAGACGCTCGCGACATCTGGGGTCAAGGGATTTTTGCAACCGAAGAATGGATCGCAGCATCCATGGGCCATGATGCCAAAAGCCTGGCCATCGGGCCGGCCGGAGAAAATCTGGTTTCATACGCCTGCATCGGCTCTGAAGCCTACCGTCAGCTGGGACGCGGCGGTTCCGGCGCCCTGTTCGGCGCCAAGAACTTGAAGGCCATCGCCTGCCGGGGAACCGGAGGGGTGCAGGTGGCCAATATGGGAGTTTTCTGGGAAAGGGTGTCTGAACACAAGACATCCAATTTGCTCACCAGCGCAAACATGTGGGCCAAAAATGACGGCACGCCGATGCTGATCGATGTGACCAACGAAATGGGCATCCATCCCACCCGCAATTACAGTGCCGGCGTAAACCCGGCGCACGCTGAACTGGATTCGGAAGCCATCCACGCGATTAAGATCGGGGATCGGGCCTGCGCATCCTGCCCTCTGGGGTGCGGCAATTTCACATCGGTCAACGGGGTTCAGATGGAAGGGCCGGAATACGAGACCCTGTGTCTGGCCGGATCGAATTGTGAAATCAACGACCTGGAGCAGGTCATGCGCTTCAACCACGCCTGCGACGATCTGGGGCTGGACACCATGTCGGCCGGCGCAACCATTGGCCTGGCCATGGAACTGAGCGAATCGGGCGTCCACGATTTCGGCCTCAAGTTCGGCGAAGCTTCGCAATATCTGGCCATCGTCGGGGAGATTGCCGCATTGTCCAGTCAACGCGGTAAAGACCTGGCCCTGGGCGCCGCCGGGCTGGCGGCCAAATATGGCGCCGCAGACCGGGTGGCCCATGCCAAAGGCCTGGAGATGCCGGCTTACGATCCCCGGGGCAGCTACGGCATGGGTCTGGCCTATGCGACCAGCGAAAGAGGGGCCTGCCACCTGCGGGCGTTTCCCATATTTGCTGAAGATCCTTTTAAGCTGAAAGCGCTGGTCCGGGACGTGATTGATATGCAAAACTCCAATGCCGCCAAATGGTCCATGTGTTACTGTGATTTCTGGGGATCCATTGACGCCGAAATTATGGCGGACATATTAACCGCCGGGTTGGGCCGGCAGATTTCGCCCGAAGACCTGATCAAGGCCGGCGAACGCATCTGGAATTTGAACCGCCTGTTCAATCTCAAGGCCGGTTTCAGCGCCCGGGACGATATCCTTTCGGATAAAATCATGAAGCAGGCTCTGAAAAATGGTCCCCACGATGGTCGGGTCCTCAGCTTGGAGGATCTCGAAAAAATGAAATCGCTGTATTATCATCTGCGGGGTTGGAATGAAAACGGCCAACCGCAGGAAGAAAAATTGGCGGAACTCGGATTGCAGGATATTTGAACAAAACCCTTGGCGGGTCGTTACAATAAGACCTAACCCGGACAAGTCGGAACCAAAAAGGACAAATTAATCACGAAAGCACGAAAGGATGAAAACACGAAAAAAAGACAATATAAATTTCGTGCTTTCAGGATCTCGTGTTTTCGTGGTGAAAAAGTTTTTGCATAATTTTTAATAACGCGGAGGAATTCATGGAGAAGCATTTGCTGGTCATACCCAACCGCTGCACCGGTTGCAATCGCTGCGCTTATGCCTGTTCGGCGGCAAAGGAGGGCATGTTCATGCCTTCCAAGGCGCGCCTCAAGATCAATAATTTTGCCCTGCAGGGCTATTCGGTTCCGAGCGTCTGTTTTCAGTGTCCCAAGCCCGACTGCCTGGAAGCCTGCCCGGAGAAGGCCATTTTTAAAAACGAAAGAGGGGTTGTGGTGGTCGATGCCGGCAAATGCGACGGGTGCGGCGACTGCGTCAATGCCTGTCCTTACGGCATGATCGAGCAATATGGATCGGGGCAGGCCTTCAAGTGTGATCTGTGCGGCGGCAGCCCCGCCTGCGTGGCCGAATGTCAATACGGGGCGCTGCTCTTCAAAGCGCCGGACAGCATTGAGCGCAAAATGCGGGGGCTTCAGATGAAACAGCGCACGGACCAGGGCGCACCCGAAGCTAAACGCCATGCGCTGGCGTTAAACATCCTGCGGGGTGCAACCCGGGTGCCCCGTACGGCGCATTATATGGGATGATGCAGCCGATACGGGTTGCTCGAAGCCCTGATACCGGACATTGAATGCCGAGTACTGGATACCGTAAAAGGGGTCCATGGGTGCATCATATAATCGGGTAATTGGTTGAATTTATAAAAATTGCTTGCTTTACAAAAAAACTATGATAACTCCAAGTACAAACAATGAAAAGGGCCTTTCGGTAATCAATATTGACAAAAGCTTTGGCGAGGTCAAAGCACTGGTGAACGTCACCCTTGATGTCCACGAGGGTGAGTTTTTTACACTTTTGGGGCCCTCCGGCTGCGGCAAGACGACACTGCTTCGAATAATTGCCGGGCTCGAATTGCCCGACAACGGTCAGGTGATTTTAGGCGACCGGGACATCACCGCTTTGCCGGCCACCAAACGGCAGGTCAACACCGTTTTTCAAAGCTACGCCCTTTTTCCGCATCTTAGCATTTTTGAAAATGTGGCCTTCGGGCTTCGCTCCCGCAAGTTTTCCCAGAACGATGTGCAAACCCGGGTTGGCAGACGCCTGGAAATGCTGGGCCTGGAAGAAATGGCCACTCGTTTCCCGCATCAACTCTCCGGTGGTCAGCAGCAGCGGGTGGCGCTGGCCCGGGCCCTGGTCAACGAACCCCAGGTATTGTTGTTGGACGAACCCATGTCGGCGCTGGATGCGCGGCTGCGGGCCCAGGTGCAGGTGGAGCTCCGGCGATTGCAGCGCAAGCTGGGCCAGACTTTTATTCTGGTGACCCATGATCAGGCCGAAGCCCTGGTGGTCTCCGATCGCATCGGCGTGATGAGCGAGGGCAAAATCATTCAGTTCGGCACCCCCAAAGAAGTATATGAACAACCCCAAACGCGTTTTGTGGCTGAATTTTTAGGCGCCGCCAACCTGATCCCGGGGCGCGTCGGCAGCGGGGGGATTGACACCGAGATCGGCTTTCTTCAGCTGAACAAAATGCCCGGATGGAAACAGGGAACCGTGGCCATCCGCCCCGAACGCATCCGGATCGCCGACAGTGCGCCGGAGAAAAACGGCGTTAAAGCCACAGTAACCGAAGCCATTTACCGGGGAAACAACGTTGATCTCTGGCTCGAACCCGGGCCCCTGCGCGTGCGGACCCCGGCCCAGCGAAACTTTGATGTTGATGATCAGCTCTGGTTGG
>CAYTBC010000069.1:0-21621 GCA_964435765.1 uncultured Desulfosarcina sp. | reverse complement strand
CGCAAAGCCGCAAAGCCCGCAAAGGTAAATTATTAAGTTAATCTTGGTGTCTTTGCGTCTTAGCGAGAGACCTTTTTGTTTCCGGTTCATCCGGATTAGGCATTTTTAGCCAAGCTTTTTTGTAATTACACCTGCTCCGAACAATCGCAGGATTAGATCCGTACTTTTCTGGTATAATCGGCTTAAGTCTTTCCCGAAAGGTAAACGCCGTGCTCCATACCCTATGCTCCAGGCCTTTAGGCCACGATCTTATCAAATATTTCGAATGCAGCCAGGACGGACGGGCTGTTTTCGGGCATTTCGATGGTCGGCCGGCCATTGAAGTCGTATTCATAGATGGTTTTGTCTTCGGGCACGATGCCGCCCAGTTCAAGGCCGCCGGCTTTGATCATCTCCAGCGCCTGTTCCGAGGGCGCGTCTTTCACCTGGTTGATGACGACGTAACTTTTGCCGACCCCTATATTCAGGCTGCGGGCCAGCTCGTCAATCCTCAGGGCCGCCTGCAGTCCACGCCGGGAGGTATCGGTGACGATCAACAGCACATCTACATTTTTAGTGGTCAGCCGGCTGATGTGCTCCATGCCGGCTTCGTTGTCCATAACGATAAAGGGATAGTTGTTGGACAACCGTTCCATAAATCCCGTCAGCAAGGAGTTGGCGGCGCAATAACAGCCGGCTCCCTCGGGCTGCCCCATTACAATCAGGTCAAATCCGGGCGCTTCCACCATGGCCTCTTCCAGCTTCATTTCCATAAATATATCTTTGGTCATGCCGCCGGGAACAATCCCTTTTTTCATTTCTTCGCGGGCATTGCCGAGGGTGTCCTTGACTTCGAGGCCCAGGACCTCATTTAAGTTCGCGTTGCAATCGGCATCAACCGCCAAGATCGGCGTTTTGTTTTTTTTGACTAAATATTTGATCAACAGACCGGCCATGGTGGTTTTTCCACTGCCGCCTTTGCCGGCCAGGGCAATTGAATATGGCATTTGTTAATGTTTTCCTTTCTAATTTATTAATTCAGGCTCTTTCTGTCCATTCCGGAACAACTTAGAATCATTAGGTCAGTTTAAGCCAACAGTCAAGAAACTTTTGGATGCCGCTGCGATTGACCTCAGACAAAACGGACCGGATCTTTGCGGCGCCCGTGGGCCGGAAGTTTTTGATGGCAGGTTCCTTGCACCTCGGCCGAAGTTTAAAGCCCTTGCAATGGCCCAAGGCTTGTGTTAAGCCCTTCCAAAACGTTTGACGATGGAAGCGCACCGGCTGTCTATCACTCATTTCATGTTTTTTCGCTGGGGGCCGAATGGGTGCATGATTCCAGATAAGATTTTAATAATATTTAAGATTTGAATATTTTAGGTTAATAACTTATAATCATTTCTGGAGGAATAAAATGGATTTTGAACTGACCAAATCGCAAAAAGAAATTCATAAAGCCGCACGTGAATTTGCCAAAGGCGAATTCGATAAAGACCTGGCCCTCGAACTGGATCGCAAGCACGAGTTTCCTGTCAAAATCTGGAAAAAAGCAGCCGACCTGGGATTTATCGGAGTCCATTACCCGGAAGCCTATTCAGGACAGGGGCTTGGCGTTTTGGAAAACATCATTATTGCCGATGAATTTTGTGCCAAGGATTCTACTATCGGCAGCGCTGTCGTCCTCTCCAGCTTTGCCGCTGAGTGTGTGTTGCGGTTCGGCAGCGAGGAGTTAAAACAAAAGTATCTGCCGGCAGTTGCCGAGGGTGAAATGCTTTCGGCCGGCGCTTTTACCGAACCGGGCCACGGCTCGGATATCACATCGTTAGATACGACCGCGGTGCGTGACGGGGACGAGTGGGTGATTAACGGCACCAAAACCTTTATTACCAACGGTGGGATGGCCGGCATTTATTGCACTCTGTGTCAGACGGATAGTGACGCTAAGCCGTCTTACCGAGGAATCAGCTTAATCCTGGTGGAAGCCGAGCGTGACGGCCTGACCGCCACCGATGTCGGCGAAAAGATGGGGATCCACATGATGTCCACTGCCGAGGTCAACTATAAGGATGTGCGGGTGCCGGTCTCCAACACGATCGGGAAAGAGGGCCAGGGTTTTTACCAGGTGCTCGAATTTTTTGACGAAAGCCGGGTTCTGGTCGCCGCCCAGGCGCTGGGGATTGCCCAGGGGGCCTACAATCGCGCCTTGGCCTATGTCAAAGAAAGGGAGCAGTTCGGCCGCAAAATTGCCCAGTTTCAAGTCACCCAGCACAAGCTGGCAGATATGGCGACCAAGATCGAACTTGCCAGACTCATAACTTACAAGGCCGCCTGGAATTTTGACCAAGGCCGCATTGACCCGAAATTAACCAGCATGGCGAAAATGTATGCCGCCCGCACGGCGGTTGAAGTGGCCGACGAAGCCATCCAGCTGCTGGGCGGCTATGGTTACATGACCGAATATGAAGTCGAGCGGTTCTATCGTGATGCCAAGATCACCGAAATTTATGAAGGCACCAAGGAAATTCAAAAGAATACGATTGCCAGCGCGGTTTTAGGTAAACTAAAGTAAAACGAAAGGAGCATGCCATGGCAGATCTAATCAAAGACATGCCGGACCTCATTAAAAAGACGATGCTTGCAGGTGTCGGTCTGGCGTTGAAAACCTGGGATGAGGTGGAAGATTTGACCAAGGAATTGGTAGAGAAAGGCAAAATGGGTGAAAAAGAAGGCAGCAAGTTTTTAAAAGATCTGCAAAGCCGCTACGATGACACCCAGAAAAAACTGGAAGCCCGGGTTGAAAAAACCGTGAAAGAGTTTCTCAAAAAAGCCAACGTGGTCACCAGCGACGAATTAAAGGCCGTAAAAAAAGAGATCAGAGAACTAAAAAAGATGATCGGCAGTGAAAAGGAGAAGCCGTAAGGCATCTATTCTCAGCAGTACCCGCCGCTGATAGGCCCTTGGGAGCGATTTTCTGACAAGATCTTGTCGAAAACTGAAGGTTTCAGGTGTCAGTGTTCAGGTTTCAGGAATTAGCGACGCGCCACACCACACTGACACCCGCCTGCGCGGACGCAGCCGCTGCGTCCCGGCGAGGGCCCGAAACTTTATATGAAAATTCACATAGTCGGAACAGCGAACCGCAGAATATCGAATAACGAATGTCGAAGGGTAGAATCGCTGCGCTCTGCCTTGTTAACATTTAAAAGATAGAATACATTCCTTCAACATTCGATATTCAGTATTCGCTATTCGCTTTTTTCTAGAGTATCTTTTACGATCAGACTGGACGCTGGCGGCCAGAGGAGGCGCTGAAACCTAACACTTAAATATTGTGTCACGAAATAGCATGCTCAGCATCAGAAAAATCGGGGTCATCGGCCGGACCTATCGACACCTCAACCGCTACCGGCAGATTCTGACCATATTGTTTAAATACGGTTTCGGGGATCTGCTCGAGATGCTGAAGATTGATCAATACATTGAGGTCGGTCTTCAGATGATATCAAAAAATCGTGAAGTTCGCTTGGAACGCCTGACCAAGCCGCAAGGTCTGCGGATGGTCTTTGAGGAACTCGGTCCCACCTACATCAAACTCGGTCAAATACTTTCCACCCGGCCGGACCTTATCCCCATGGAATTTATCGAAGAGTTGTCTAAGCTGCAGGACCATGTGCCGGCGTTTTCTTTTGACCAAGTTCGCAAGGTGATCGAGTCCGAATTTCACAACCCGCTTGAAGACATCTTCGACCAGCTCGATGAAGTGCCGCTGGCTTCGGCCTCCATCGGGCAGGTGCACCGGGCGATCCTAAAGGACGGTGAGGAGGAGGTGGCGGTCAAGTTTCAGCGTCCCGGCATCCGTCGGATCATTGAAGTCGACCTTGAAATCATGCTGCACCTGGCAACCCTTGCAGAACGACACATCGAGGAGCTGGCCGTGCACCGACCGGTGAAGATCGTCGAGGAATTTGCCCGGACCCTGGAAAAAGAGATAGACTATAAAATTGAAGCCACCAACATGGAACGGGCGGCGCGCAACTTTCTGGGCGATCCCCACGTCTACATTCCCAAGGTTTACCGTCAAGCCACGACTTCCCGGGTGCTGACTACGGAATTCATAGACGGCATAAAAATCTCCCACGTCGACAAGCTGATCGCCGCAGGCCTCGATCCCAAGGTAATCACCGTCCGGGGCGCGGATCTGGTGCTAAAGCAGGTTTTCGATCATTGTTTTTTTCATGCCGACCCGCATCCCGGCAATATCTTTGTGCTGCCCGACAACGTGATCTGCCTGGTGGATTTCGGTATGGCCGGTATTGTTGACCGCCGGACGCGGGATGATTTTGTCGATTTGATGGAAAGCATCATCAACAAGAACGAGGCGCGTGCCGCCCAGGTGCTTTTGAAGTTAACCTCCCGGGACAAAGAGCCGGACAGGCGGCTGCTTGAGCGTGAGGTGGCGGATTTTATGGGGCGCCACCTTTACAAACCTCTCAAGGATATCGAACTCGGCAAACTGCTGCAGCAGCTGCTGGAATTGGCCACCAATTTCAGGCTGCGGATTCCGCCCGATATTTTTCTGATGATGAAGGCGCTGGGTACTGTCGAGGGCGTGGGACGCATGCTCGATCCGGAGTTCGATATGTTTGCCCGGGCCATACCTTTTATCACCCGGGTGAAGCTTGAGAGATTTAAACCCGAGCGCATTGCCGGCGATGCCTTTGAACTCGGCTCCCAATTGCTTCAATTCCTGAGGCAATTTCCAAGCCAGGTGCTCGACCTGACAAACATGATCCGCCAGGAAAAACTGCGGCTGCAGATTGAACACCGCGGGCTTGAAAACATGCTGGCTACTCATGATCGGATTTCCAACCGGATTTCATTTTCCATTCTGATTGCCGCGCTGATCATCGGATCCGCCCTGATTGTGATATCCGAAACCCCGCCCCTAGTTTACGGAATCTCCCTCATCGGGATTCTGCTGTTTTTTGCCGCTGCGATCATGGGCATCTGGCTGCTGGTGGCGATTCTCAAAAAAGGAAAGCTGTAGTGTCATCCTTCCGAAGTGGAAATTTATCCATCCATGAACTTTATCATTGGTTTCAGGTGTCAGCCCAACCGCTGGCCTGAAAAGCGGCCAGTCTAATCGGAAAAGAAACTAATGAACATCGAACATTGAACGTCCAACATCAAATACTGTATTCTGTCTATTTAAAAAGCACCAAATAAATTGAATTTAGCCTTCGAAATTCTGCAGTTCAATATTCTTCGGATCGCTTGTATTAAATAGATAAAGCGCAGCGTCATCAACTTTGGCCGCACGCCGGATTAGCGGTTGAGCATATTTGTAACCGAGCCGGCGGTTGCACCCAGGGGTTGCGCCAGGGTGGATGTTTTAATACGCTCGCTCTGCAGCAGGATTTGGCAGAACGGTTGAAGTAATTTTTGCGGCCGGCGCCTGCATCCTAATGCCGGCTGCCTGTGATGATCGGATTGAAGGCTAAAGCTAAAAAAAGCCAAGCCCTATTTTATGCCAAATACATTGACTTCAAGATTGGATTCATTTATGGATTGATATCTTTTTGCGGGCCTGCAGCTTGACTTAATCGGCCCTGACCTTATCATTTTCCTTTTAACGTCGTCCATAAAGGCTGGCGCCAGCATCAACTTTTGAACCCGGCGGCTAATTTGTCATTCATGAAACTTTTGCTATACAATTCGTTGAATCGAAGAAAAGAAGAATTTATCCCGACACAAAAGCAGCAGGTCGGCCTGTACACCTGCGGGCCGACCGTTTACAACTTTGCCCACATCGGCAACCTGCGAACCTACATTTTTGAAGATATCCTAAAGCGGGTGTTGCTGTACAACGGCTACCGGGTTAAGCATGTAATGAATATTACCGATGTCGGCCACTTGACCGGCGACCGGGACATGGGCGAAGACAAAATGGAAAAAGGGGCCGCGCGCGAGGGCCGCAGCGCCTGGGAAATCGCCGAATTCTACACCCGGGCGTTTAAAGCCGACATCGCCCGGCTCAATATCATCGAGCCGGATATCTGGGTCAAGGCCACCGATACGATCGAGGATCAAATTACCCTGATCCAAACTCTGGAAGAAAAAGGATATACCTATCAAACCGGAGACGGGATCTATTTCGACACCTCCAAGTTCGCAGACTACACCAAGCTTTCCCATCAGAATATCGAGTCGCTGCAGGAAGGCGCGCGGGTGGAGAAAAACCCGGAAAAACGCAATCCAACCGATTTTGCTTTGTGGAAGTTTTCGCCCAAAGACGTTCGGCGCCAGATGGAGTGGAACTCTCCCTGGGGGATCGGATTCCCGGGCTGGCACATTGAATGTTCGGCCATGAGTATGAAATTTTTAGACAATCAACTTGATATCCATTGCGGCGGCACCGATCATATCGATGTGCACCATACCAATGAAATCGCTCAATCCGAAGCGGCCACCGGCAAAAAATTTTTTAATTTCTGGATGCACGGCGCCTTTTTGATTATCGCCGGCGGCAAGAAAATGGCCAAAAGCGAAGAAAACTTTCTGACTCTCGAAAACGCTTTTGTAAAGGCAGGTATAAATCCGCTGGTATACCGTTTTGCGGCGTTTCAAACCCACTACCGCAAACCCATGGAGTACAGCAGTGAAAGCGTTCAGGCCGCCCGCAACGGGTTGCAGCATCTGCAAAACCAGGTGCGGCAGGTGACCCAGGGCGCCGCGGGGCGGACCGCAGCGGTCAATGAAGCGTTTAAATCCAAATTCTTGGCAGAAATTAACGACGATCTGAGTATGCCAAGGGCCATGGCCGTGGTTCAGGAGATGCTCAAAAGCACGATGGCCGATGCCGAAAAGCTTGCCACGATTTTGAGTTTCGACACGGTGCTGGGCCTCGAGCTCGACCAGGTCGACAAAACCGGCGCATTGCCGCCCGCGGTTCAAAAATTGTTCGAAGACCGCCAAGCCGCCCGGTCCGCCAAGGATTGGACTGCATCCGACCGCCTGCGCGACGCGATTCAGGAGCTGGGTTACACCGTGCAGGACACCAAAGAGGGTATGAAGATCATTAAAAATTGACGGACTCGCTGGAAAACGACCCGTTGCTGCCGTCCGGATCCGGCATTATCACCCGCAACATAATTGCTTTTCTCATTTGCCTGTTTCAAAGCTCCAACCAATCAAAAACATCAAAAAAAGATAATTTTAATCGGGATATCAGCGATTGGGCTGCCGCTGACTTGACAGGTTTCAAACAATGCAACATATTTGCATTGGTAGTTGCTTTGATTTACAAAAACTTTACAGCGATTCTCAAAAAATTTTTCCGGAACTAAAGCGTTTCCGATAATACGGGTGATTTAACGCGATGAAACGTTTTATAATCGCAGTGATTTCATTTGCTTTTGTCTTTTGCTCTCTATCGGGCAGTGCCTATTCAACCGATAAGATACCGGTATTTGTCAGCATTGTTCCGCAAAAGTATTTTGTCGAAAAAATCGGTGCTGAGCGGGTGGATGTCCAAGTCATGGTTCAACCCGGCGCCAGTCCGGCGACCTATGAGCCCAAACCCGGCCAGATGGCCGACCTCTCAAAGGCCAGGGTTTATTTTGCCGTCGGTGTTCCTTTTGAAAATGCCTGGCTGGATAAAATTGCCGCATCCAACCCTGCCATGATGATCGTGCACACCGATCAGGGGATTCAGAAAATACCGATGGCCGTCCACCACCATGGCGAAGAGAAAATAGCGCATTTCAAAAAGGACGAGGATCATCCTGCGGTCGACCATCAAAGGGCTGCAGATTCCGATCTGGCCGGCCGCCGCCCGTCCGAACTTGATCCGCACATCTGGTTGTCCCCGCCGCTGGTCATTCGGCAGGCGGACACCATTCTCAAGGCCCTTCAAGCGATCGATCCGTCCCATCGATCGGATTATGAAGCCAATTACCAGGCGTTCGTGTCAGAAATTAAGGCGCTGGATGACGAACTGCGAAACATCCTCGCCGGACGCCAGGGAGAGCATTTCATGGTGTTTCATCCCTCCTGGGGTTATTTTGCCCGGGCCTATGGCCTGGAACAGGTGGCGGCGGAGATGGAAGGCAAGGTCCCGAAACCGGCCCAGCTCAAAGAATTAATCGTGCGCGCCCGGGTGCTCGATATTAAAGTGATTTTTGTGCAGCCTCAGTTTTCGACGAAAAGTGCTGAGTTGATCGCCAGAGAAATTGGCGGGCAGGTGGTGTTTGCCGATCCGCTGGCTGAAGACTGGCCTGATAATTTGCGTAAAGTGGCGCAACAGATCAAAGTCCAATTGAGGTAATGTTAAAGATTGAATATTCATTTTTCAATATTCAGTCTTCAAGAAATGGCGACAGCATCCCTTATTTGACTGCTTGTCATAAACTGCTAAAAAATTACGATCAGGATTTCAAATGAGCGATCATATTGTCGAAATTCAGAATCTTGATTTTTCCTACAATGGTCAACGCGTCCTGCGGGATGTTAATTTATTTCTCAAACCGCAAGATTTTATGGCCATGATCGGGCCCAACGGCGGCGGCAAGACGACCCTGCTAAAGCTGATGTTGGGTTTGCTGTCGGCCGAAAACGGCTCCGTCAGGATTCTGGGAAAAACACCGCAGGAAGCATCCCATCGAGTCGGCTATGTGCCTCAGGACATTCATATCAACAAAAATTTTCCTGTCTCGGCACTGGATGTGGTGCTGATGGGAAAATTAAAGCCCGGCAAGGGTCGATCCCGGCACTCGCACCAAGATCGCATCGCCGCCCTGCAGGCTTTGGAACAAGTCGAAATGGAAAAATACCGTGACCGCCGGATAAATGAGCTTTCCGGCGGTCAAATTCAACGGGTGCTAGTTGCCCGGGCCCTGGTGACGGAACCGGAACTTCTTTTTCTGGATGAGCCGACCACCAGCATCGATACCAAAGGGCAGAACGAGTTTTATCTCCTCCTCAAAGAATTGAATGACAAAATTACCATCATAATTGTCAGCCACGATTTGATGGTGATATCCGGATTTGTCAAATCCGTGGCTTGTGTAAATAAACGTCTGCATTACCACGGTCATGCCGAGCTTACCGGAGAAATGATTGAAATGATGTATCATTGCACGGCCGAGGAGATCTGCCCGGTCGAGCTGATTGCCCATGGGCTGCCGCACCGGGTGCTGCACACCCATCACACTGAATAGAAATTTAGTGCCGATTACCTAATGTAGCAGAGCCGCATAAACGGATTCGGTATTCAAGAGTGGGGTAGGTTTCAGGTGTGGGCCGAGCCGCTGGCCTGAGAAGCGGCCAGTTTGATCGAAAAGGTTTTGAATTTTGGTCATTGTTTATTGAGATTTATTTGGAATTTGAGTTTTGTGATTTGGATTTTAATTGACCGCATTTTGGTAGGGAAAAATATCCGAAACTAAAGGACCCAGTTTTCTGCAGCTAAAATAAAAGTGAAAAAACTATGCTCGATGCTTTCCAATTTGAATTCATGCAAAATGCCCTGTGGGCCGGCCTGCTGGTCAGCATCATTTGCGGCGTCATGGGCACGCTGGTGGTTGTCAATCGAATTGTGTTTCTTTCGGGTGGAATTGCCCACGCGGCCTTTGGCGGCATCGGGCTGGCTTTTTTCTTAGGATGGCCTTACATGGTGGGGACCATTGGTTTTTCGCTTCTGGCAGGGCTGACCATGGCCGCCATCACCCTCAAGGCCAAACACCGGGCCGATACGATTATCGGTGTGATCTGGGCCATTGGAATGGCCGTAGGTATCATTCTGCTGGATTTAACCCCCGGCTACAATGTGGATTTAATGAGCTACCTTTTCGGCAGCATTCTGACGGTGCGCGACGCCGATATCTGGATGATGCTCGGGGTCGGCGTCGCCATCATCGGCATTGTGATGTATTTTTATAACGAATATCTGGCGTTGTCATATGATGAAGAGTTTGCCCAGATTCGGGGCGTTCCGGTAAAGACGCTGTATTTTCTGATGATCGCCATGCTGGCTGTCGGGATTGTGATGATTATCCAGGTGGTCGGCCTGATCCTGGTGATCGCGCTGCTGACGATTCCGCCGTATATTGCCGAGAAGTACTCAAGGTCATTGCTGATAATGATGATTTTATCCAGCATTCTGAGCGCGATTTTTACCGTTACCGGACTTTGGCTGTCCTATAGGTTAAACTTAACCTCCGGGGCATCCATCATCCTGGTGGCCGGGGTCGGCTTTCTGGTATCTCTTGGAATTGAGCACCTGATGCCGAACATGGCCGCCAGATCGGTAAAATAAAAGAGGAAAACCATGTGTCGACACTGTAATTATTTGAGTTTGCTGGAAGAATCCGGGTTGGGGCACACGCTTAACCGTCAGCGCGTATTGGAAGTGATTGGCAACAACAGCGGCCCGCTCAGTGCCCGGCAGATATTTGCCGCCCTCAGCCGCTCCGACAATATCAATCGGGTCACCGTCTATCGCATCTTGGATCTTCTGGTGGAAAAGGGATTGGTCGACCGTATCAGCGGCGGCGGCCGTTCGTATGTATACGGGCTGGCACCCAACGAAAACCACCCGGCCCATCCCCACTTTTACTGCAAGAGCTGCGGCAACCTGGAATGCTTAACTCCGCAACGTTTAAACGTTGATCTGCAGGACATGCAGCGCACCTTTCCGGGGGTAATCGAAAATGTCGAGATCAGAGTTGCTGGGGTGTGTAAAAATTGTCTGGGTCGATAACTTCAAATTTAAAAGAACATATAACGTTTTTCAGGTGGCGGCGTGGAAATCGGCAGGATCTTATCAGCCGTGATGCTTGATACCTGTTTGTCATTAATTGTTTCAACGTTGAAAAGACCTTCAACTCGAACCCAGGCATCATTTTGTAAATCTTTTGGGGTTGCAGTTTTTACCATAACAGAAAAAGGCAAGGCATCGGCCGCACAGCAGACAACCGCAAACCGAAATAGTTTAAAGCTGTTCTTATCCCCTTTCGCTCCGCGATAAACCATGCCCTCAACGGCTACCCGTCTACCATGGATTTTTTCAGCATAAAGAATCAAGTCCAGCAAGGTTTTACTATTTTCTGAGAATACTCTCGCTGGTAATACTTTGAAACTAGTATCTTGAATGGCAGCGCTTTGGGATGAATTGAATACTCTTTTCGCAAACGCATCTGAACCGAGACTTTGCCCATAGTTAGTCCATAGAAACAGTACCGGCAAAAAAAGAGTAGCCGCCTTCAACCATACATCAATTTGAAAAGGAATTTTTAACTTCAAGGAAAATTGGGAGATACAAGCGGCGGTATACGCGAGTATCAGCATCATGGCCAGGATCAAAAGCGGCCAAAGCTTTGGTTGAATAAAGGCCTGGTAATGTCCGCCCTTTAGCAGCCAGTAATAGGCATTGAGCCAGGTGATGAAAATAAAAGCCGGAAGGCATGCCGTCAGAAAGGCGGCGGACCGTTTGAATTTTGCTTTCATGTGTAAAATAAATCTTAATTTATCTGATCGATATTATGGGTAAATTTCTGCGCTGCTACATAAATACCGTGCTTAAAAAAACCGCCAGAAAGGTTAGCAGCGCCAACGTCGCGATGGCACGTACCCGTAAGATTTTAAGATACATGATTATCAGTTTGATGTCCAGCATGGGTCCCAGAATCATAAACGCCAGTTGAGCAGAAATGGGCACAAGGCTTGAGCGAAAAGAGGCCGCCACAAAGGCATCCGCCTCGCTGCAAAGATTCAACACTACGGCCATGAGCATCATGATCAGAATTGAGAGGGCGGGCGTATTCAAGACCGAGGCCAAGAGCTGTCGCGGGACCAGCGTCTGCAATACAGCGGCAATAAATGCCCCGATTACCAGAAACCGCCCGATATCAAAAAAGTCTTCGGCGGCATGGCTGACGGCCAGGCCTATTTTTTCACCAAGCGCAGCCGGTTTGCCATGATCCGAAATCATTGCATCACATAGATAATCCTTTGCCGAGAAGACTTCGCTGCGAATCGCTTTTACTTTTGTAAATATCAGATCGATTAAAAAGCCGACAGCCACGGCAACTATATATCCGAAAATCATGCGGCGTATCACCACAGACCAGTCAGCGAAATACGCCACTGCGGTCGATGCGGCCACCAGTGGATTGACGATGGGTCCCCCCAATAAAAAGGCGATGGCCGCACTGAGCGGAACCCCTTTTTGAAGCAATCTGCGGACAACCGGTACAATGGCACATTCGCAAACCGGAAAAATCAGGCCAAGCCCGGCGCCCACAAATACCGTCCACCAGCGTCCTTCGGGCAGCCAGCGGGTAATTTTTTCGCGGGGTATAAAGACTTCAATGAATCCCCCGACCAGGGTGCCCAGCAGCATGAACGGCAGGGCCTCCAGTACGATCGAGACAAAGATGATTCCCAGGGTGTGAAATTGAGCCCGGTCGCGGAAAAACACCAGCAGGCCCAGTACAAGCAGCACGAACAGCAACTGGACTGCAAGCGTTTTTTTGCTGCTTTTGTGTTGAAAGGGATCGTGGCTGCCGATGCTGCTTTCTGTTAGATATTTTTTCTTTTCCAAAGAAAAAATTTTTAGCCGCATTTATTGAAGCCACAGAAGTGACACATCATACAGCCTTCCTCGAAACTGACGGTTTGCCCGCATTCCGGACACTTTTCACCCATCAGGCTGTACTCGGTTTTGTGGTGTTTTTTGGCGTTTTCCTCACTAAGATAGCGCCTTTCCAGCACCCGCGCAATGGCATCCGGGATGGACAGCACCAAGCCGCCGTTTTGAAAAATGGGATACTCTCCGCCGATTCCTTTTAACTGGTTGACGATTTTATCCACCGTGACTCCGGATCGGAGAGCCAGGGATACCAGACGGCCGATGGCTTCGGTTTTGGCGGTGGTGGAGCGGCCCGATTTGCCGATGGTGGCGAAAACCTCAAAAGGCTGCCCTTCATATTCGGTCACGGTCACATACAGGTGGCCGTAACCGGTTTTAATTTTGGTGGTGAAACCGGTGAGGGTCTCGGGACGTTCCTTGACGGCCGTCATAAATCCACTCTCCTCGGTTTCCTCCTTGCGCGTAAAAGAAAGTACCTGATTTTCCTTGCTGCCATCGCGGTAGATGGTCACTCCTTTGCACCCCAATTCGTAGGCCAGGTTATACACCTTGCGGACGTCTTCCACCGTGGCATCGTGAGGCAGATTGACGGTTTTGGAAACCGCATTGTCGGTATATTTCTGAAAAGCAGCCTGCATGCGGATGTGCCATTCGGGTGAGACATCATGGGCCGTAACAAACACGCTGCGAATATCTTCGGGGATTTCCTCACGATCCTTGATGCTGCCCTGTTTGGCAATTGCATCCATCAACTCATGGCTGTAAAAGCCTCTTTCCCGGGCCACCTTCTCAAAAATAGGATTGACCTCGATCAACTGGTCGTTGTCCATGACCGTGCGCACAAAACTCAGCGCGAACAGCGGTTCGATTCCGCTGGAGCACCCGGCAATGATGCTCAGTGTACCGGTGGGCGCAATGGTGGTGGTGGTCGCATTGCGATACTTGACGCCCGGGTCCTTGAAAATGCTTTGGTCGTAGTTTTTAAAGGTTCCTCTTTCCTCGGCGAGGCTGCGGGAAGCATCGTGGGCAGCCTCCTGGATGAAGCGCATGACGTTTTCAGCCGTCTCGAGCGCCTGTTCGGTGTTATAGGCCACGTTTAACTGGTAGAGCATATCGGCGAACCCCATGACCCCCAAGCCGACTTTACGGTTGCCGTGAACCATTTCGGTGATTTCCGGCAGCGGATATTGGGACATTTCAATGGTGTTGTCGAGAAAACGGATCGACAGATCCACAATGTCTTTTAATCCCTCGTAGTCGATCATGGGACCGTCGCCGTTTGCGGTCACAAATTTGGCCAGGTTGATTGAGCCCAGGTTGCACGCTTCCATCGGCAGCAGGGGCTGTTCACCGCAAGGGTTGGTGCTCTCGATCTCACCCAGAGCAGGCGTGGGGTTGTCACGGTTCATTCGATCCAGAAAAATGATGCCCGGATCCCCGTTTTGCCAGGCCTGTTTTACCAGGGTATCATAAACTTCGCGGGCATTCAGTTTGCCGACGGACGTATGATTCCGGGGGTCGATCAATTCATAATCGGTTCTATCGGCCGCCGCCTGCATGAATTTGTCGGTGACGCCGACTGATATATTAAAATTGTTGAGTTCGCGGTTTTTGCGCTTGCTATGGATAAACTCCAAAATGTCGGGATGATCCACCTTTAAGATGGCCATGTTAGCCCCGCGGCGGGTACCGCCCTGCTTGACCTGCTCGGTTGCGGTATTGAAGATTTTCATGAACGACACCGGACCCGAGGCGACACCGCCGGTGGTGCCCACCGTGCTGTTTTTCGGCCGCAGCCGGGAAAAGGCAAAACCGGTCCCGCCGCCGGATTTATGAATGAGGGCCGCGTTCCTCAAGGCGCCGAAAATACCTTCCATGCTGTCTTCAACCGGCAAAACAAAACAGGCCGCCAATTGACCCAGCCGGCGGCCGGCATTCATCAGGGTCGGGGAGTTGGGCAAAAATTTAGCCTCCGTCATAATCCGGTAAAAAAGCTTCTGCAATTCTTTGACCCGCTTCTCATCGCGGCCGAATTTTTTCTCGGCCTTGGCGATGTGGCGGGCGACCCGTTTGAACATCTGCTCCGGGGTCTCGATCACTTTTCCCAGGCTGTCCTTTTTTAAATATCGGCGTCTGAGAACCCTTCTGGCATTATCCGACAGGTTTAAACGACCCTGAACAAAGATAGACTGGTCCAACCGGATGGGAGAAGGCCTGGTCATTCCAAATTCCATCAGCTTGGATTCGATCATGTTTTCAATAAACGCCATGGTGAAGGTTTGAAACTCCATCCGGGTGATCTCTTCCCGAAGCGACCGGCTGATGCCCATCGCCTGATCCGTATTGATGGGGTTGTCCCTTACCAGGATATCCGAAAACACCTGATCATCCCACATGTGAGTGCCCAGATCGAATCGCCCTTCATTTGTAACTAAGAATTTTCCCTTTTGCCCCATTGAACTTCTCCTATTTGCACGCTTATTTTTGACAATAGCTAACTTGCAGATCCGATCGGCCAACTTATAACAGGCTGAACTTAAAAACGGTCCGACAATATGAAAAATACGCCCTTTTTTTGAATTATCAACCCAGGATGGCAGCGCAGGTGAAAAGGACACCGAAAATACACAGCGTTTTGATAAACTTGGTATCGTTTTCCGAATCTTTTAGTTAAAACAACCCAAGTGCCTCATGATCTTAAGGCAGCCCACCATCGCATACAAGATATAGTATGTCAATAAAAAAAATACCCCAATATATGTATATCCATAAACATTCTTCAATTTAGGGACACCTCAGCCCGGCGCTCATCGAGAAATTGTCGCCGCTGTTCAAGCTGCCGTTGTCTTCATCGTTCCGGTTAACGCTTGAGGAATCATTCGGCGCAAAGGCGACTTCAATGCGCGAACCGACGGTCAAATCGTCGCAGGCCTTGACGGTGCGGATAAAGGCGGACCCGGCTGTTGCCGGCGTCCTTGTTCTCGCCGTCATCGGCCGGGTTCACGGCCCGGTTGATCCGGTCTGAGATGGCGAGTTTAATCCGGCCTGGGGTCGAAGAAACAATTTGGACTTGTTTTACGCGAATCCGCCAGGATTTTATTAGTATTCATTCGATATCAAATCGCCGATGCTATGCTGTTAAAAGCTTAGCGATAGGGCAAACCGTGTATTTCCCAATAAAAAAGACCTTATACGGCAGGGCGACAACAACGCGGTGTGAAGTTTAAGAGGAATGCTCTTGCGGTTGGTGCCGGTCCCCAAGCCTTTGGCCGGCAACGTTGCGATCCGAAATGATGCGATCCACCAGATCAATCATGTCTTCGCCGGTCCAGTCATCCTTCGGTACCAGGTGCTCCACGCCTGATTCTTCAGCTGCTGCCTGATATTCCGGCAAATCATAACTTGTCAAAAGGACGATAACAATCTCAGGATGATCGATTTTGATGTGACGCGCTAGATCAAGACCCCGCTCTGAAGTCAGGTGGATCTCGAGAAAAATTAAATCGGGCATAAAGCTTTGCGCCAGTTCCGCCCCCTCACTACCGTTCGAAGCTTCACGGATATCAACCAGCGGAAACCGGTTGGCCAGAACCTTCTTTAACGATCGGCGAAAAGGCTGGTTTGGATCGATGATTAATATTTTAAACATCAACATTGTTTACTAAAAAAAAGGTGCATGATAAATAGAGTGAACACCGTATATTTGCCGCAATTTTGCTGTATTTTTCTTTTAATCTTTGCAAACAGCGGCACCACCGGGGGCTGATCATGGAGAAGAAATGGAAGATTGTGCTGGCCGACGACCACACCATTCTGCGCGAAGGGCTGCGGGCGCTTTTGACATCCGATTCAAGCTTCGAGATTGTCGGAGAGGCCCGGGATGGGCGGGAAGCCGTGCGCTGCGTTGAAAAGCTGAGCCCCGACCTTCTGCTGATGGATCTTTCGATGCCCCGCATGAGCGGGATGGACGCCATCCGGGAAATTAAAAAGCGCTATCCGGCAACCAGGATAATTGCTCTGACCGTGCACAAAACTGAAGAGTATCTTCTAACGACCCTTCAGGCCGGCGCCGACGGCTATGTCCTCAAAGACGCCACCCATGACGAACTGGTCTTGGCCATCAAAAACGTGATGGAAGGCAAATCTTATCTCAGCCCCGGTGTTTCGGAAAAGGTTATCGAAGGCTACCTGGAGGGCAAAGGAAACAGCCGGTCGGCCTCTTCCTGGCAGACCCTTTCCCAGCGCGAACGAGAGGTGTTGAAAATGATCGCTGAAGGCTACAAAAACAAAGAAATCGCCGAAGATCTCTGCATCAGCTTGAAAACCGTTGAAAAGCATCGCGCCAACCTGATGAAAAAGCTCGATCTTCACAACGCGGCGGCGTTGACGGTGTATGCCGTGGAAAGAGGGCTGGTTAATCGATAAAATTGGAAATTTTATCGATTAACGATTTGGGATATGGAATATGGGATTTAGGATCCTCGCAATTTTAGATTTGGGAATGGGGATATCGGATTTCCCCTATTTGGGAGTTTGGATTTGTTTGATTTGAATTTACGTATTAAGAATTATTTTTTTATTTTTTGCCGTCCTGATGGACGCTACGACTATAGCTAAGATCTCGTCATTTTCTTTCATTATTGCATCAAGCTTTTCATAGTTTATAACTTTCATCTCATTTATTACTTCCAACCAAAATAGGGTTTCGTCCGCCTCCTCTTCAACGATGGACAGTTTGGATATAAATTCTGCTTTGGACCTGGCTCTGCATGCAGATCTATAATTCGCTGCTACCGAAGTTCCAGACCGGAAAATCTGATCACCGATTAATCTTCCTTCCCTGTTATTCGGTAATTTCCGACAAAGGGTGATTATCTCCTTCGCAAATTCCTTGGTTCTCTTTTTCATCTCAGTCTGGTCCAATCTCTTATCCTCCTTATAATTTATTACAGAGTTTTAAGACAAAGATACAAAACCATCATTTTAAGCAATCCGAAATCCCCAATCTAAAATCCCAAATCGAGTTATGCCCAAATCCCAAATCCTCAATCGCCTATATTTTCCACCTCACCCGGATCTGCGTGCCTTGGCTTTTGGCCGACTGAATGTCAAACGTGGCGCCCGACAGCTCAGCTCTTTCGCGCATGCTGGCCAAGCCGAAGCCGCGCCGGGACGGCTTCAATGAAACGGCTTTGGAAAAATCAAATCCCCGGCCGTTGTCCTGTATCTTCAATTCAATTTTGGTTTTTTTCTTTTTCAGCCCGAGCCGAATCTGATCGGCGCGGCTGTGCTTGGCGACATTGTTCAGGGCTTCTTGTAAAATTCGGTAAATTACGGTTTTCAGCGGGGCGGGGATGTCGGTTTCATGGATCTCGATGTCTCTGTTCAGGTGAATGTTCTGGTAGACATTTTGAAATTCACGGCAAAACCAGGTGATGGTGGCCAGAATTCCGAGATCATCGAGGATGGACGGACGCAGGTCCTGCACGATTCTGCGAACCTCCTCAATGGTCTTCTGGGTCAGGGGGATGACGGCTTCCAGCGATTTTAATTCCGGGTCATCCGGTTTCTTGCGCAGTGCGCGCAGCGAATTCTCCACGCTGAATTTAATGGCGCTCAGAGTCTGACCGATTCCGTCATGCAGTTCCCGGGCAATACGCTTTCTTTCTTTTTCTTCGGTCGACAGCAGTTGGTTGGATAGAACCCTCAGCTCTTTGGTTGATTCCCGCAGGGCTTCCTCGGCCTTGCGGCGCTTGGTCATATCCTGCACAATGCCCGAAATGGCCGGGCCGTCCTTATAATTTATCACCGACAGGCTGCGCATGACCCAGATCGTTTCGCCATTTTTTTTGAGGCCCCGAATTTCGTACTCAACGGGGACTTTCTCACCCTTCAGGCGCTTTTCGCGCCATTGGGCCACCAGCACCCGATCCTCGGGATGAACGAGCATAAAGGAGTCCCTGCCGATCAATTCGTCTTTGGGGTAGCCGTATATGGCGGCGAATTTGTCGTTGGCAAATTCGATTTTGCCGTCTTTAATAATGAAAACGCCAATCAAGGCATCTTCGACCAGGGTACCGTACTTGTGCTCGGATTCCCCCAGCGCGGCCTGGGCGAGTTCACACGCGGTAATCTGTTCGCGCAGCTGCTCGTTTATTTTTTCAAGTTCGGCGGTGCGTTCGCGCACCCGTTGCTCCAGTTCAGCGCGCGCCTGACGCAGCGCATCCTCGCTGAGCTTGCGCTTCGTAATCTCATGGATGACCGAGCGAAATTGCGCCTGATCGCCGCCGCCGTTGCCAACCGCCACACTTTCAATCTGAACCCAGTGCAATTGCCCGCAGCCGTCTAAAAGTTTTACATCGCAGGTTTGCTGCTCGCGGGTTTCAAATAGACGGCGGCTGTGTGAATCAAAAACCGACTGGGAATTCGCTGAGATTAAAGCAGAGAAGGGTTGACCCAGCAGTTTTTTCCGGTCGGCTCCCAGCAGCATGGCGCCGGTGGAATTTACATCCAAAATGACGCCGGACGGATCAAAGGTAAAGTAGCCTACCGGGGCAAATTCAAAAAAATCCGCATATCTTCTTCGGAAGGTTTCAGATTCCGAGCCTTTGGCTTGTGCCTGTGAAGTCTGAATGTGATTTTCCGGTGGAATTTTGTCGGCGGCCATAGTAATCTCCAGGTGAATCATTGGGACGAGTTCGCGTTCAACCACCCATGAATGATGGGTGCGAATGACTTATTGCATTAAATTTAAATGTTTTCAACTTTGATGCCGCACTTGAGTCTGTGTAAAGACAGGTGAAAGGGACAGCGCTGCATGCATTTTAACAAAAACATTGTACTGATTGGAATGCCGGGCGTCGGCAAGAGCACGGTCGGGGTCATGCTGGCCAAACTGATCCGGTTTGCCTTTATCGATACGGACATTTATATCCAGACCCAGGAGGGCAAAAGCTTGCAGGCGCTCATCCGGGAGCACGGCAGCGATGGATTTTGCGACCTGGAAGCGCGCCACATGTGTTCGATCGCGGTCGGCAGGCATGTGCTGGCCACCGGGGGCAGTGTGGTATACCGCCAAGTTGCGATGGCGCATTTTAAGGCCGGCGGATTGGTCATCCATCTTGATTTGGAGCTGGACCGGCTGAAAAAAAGACTGGACGACATCCAGGCCCGGGGCGTGGTGATTGCTCCCGGCTCAACCCTCGGTGCGTTATACAGGGAACGACAGCCATTGTACCGGAAATATGCCGATGCTGCCATTAAAACCGACGGCTTAACACCCGACCAGGTGGTGCAGGAAATCGTTGCCCAACTAGAATTGCGAGCGGAGCTGTCCCCGTCTGAATAACGAAGTCCGGGCCTTTCTAAAATAAAAGATTAAGGGTTGGCGACAATATTGAATTTTCTGTTCTACGTGGCCCCTTCACGTCCCATTTTGCTTGCCAATCTGGCTCTTGCATAATGATCGGGAATATTCTAAGGGTAATAAAGTTTGCAAACCCATAAACCGGAAGGAGGATCCAATGGGAGACAAAGAATTAACACGCAGAGACTTGCTTAAAGCCGGACTGCTGACGGCCGGTGCGGCCGTTCTGGGTCCGGCGGTGCTCAAACCAACCGGGGTCTGGGCGGCCACGCCCAAGATAAAAGGACCGATCAAGGTCGGATACCAGGCCGTGCTGTCCGGCACCTTGGCCGGTTACGGTGAATTTCACAAAATGGGCGTCACCATGGCGCTGGAAGAAATCAACGCGGCCGGCGGCATTGCCGGCAACAAACTGGAGATGGAATTCAGAGACTCCACCCTCAAGGCCGACGAGGCCATTAAAAATGCCCGATATTTTGCCGACAGCTGGGAGGCCGATTTTCTGGGCGGTATCGATTCTTCGGGACAGGCCCTGGCCCTGGCCCCGGTGATGGCCGAGCTGGACCGGGTGCTGATGGTGACTCATGCCGCCACCGAGAAGCTGACCGAACAGCAGGTCTTTAAAAACGGCATCAAGCAGGTTTTTCGCATCTCCATACCGACCTATCAGGACGGCAATGCCGCCGCCTTCATAGCCAAGGATCTGCCGGCCAAAACCTGGGCGACGGTGAGCCCCAAATACGAATACGGATACACCTGCTGGGCCATGTTCAAAGACACATTGAGCAAGCTGAAGCCGGATGTGTCCTTTATTGCCGATTCCTGGGCGCCCTTCGGCACCACGGATTTTCGCTCCCACATCAACACCATTATGGATGCCGCCCCCGAAGGGTTCTACTCCGTCGAATGGGCCGGCGAACTGATTGCATTTATCAAACAGGCCCATCAGGCCGGCATGTTTGACAAGATCAAACACGTCATGCTACCGGTCGGCGCCGCCATGGACGTGCTTGAGGGAGTGGGCATGGAAATGCCGGATAATGTCTGGATTTCCGCGCGTTATTTCTTCATGTATCCCAATGATGCCCGCAACAACGGATGGGTCGCCAATTTCCGCAAGCGCTGGAATCACTATCCCGCTTACGTGTCCGAAACCGGTTATTCCGCCATGTTCGCTTTCAAAAAAGCAGTCGAGGCGGCCGGTTCCAAGGAAACCGACGCCGTGATCCAGGCCCTGGAGGGCATGACTCTGGCCTCCCCGGCGGGAGATCGGGTCTTTAGAAAGGAAGACCATCAGGCCATTTACGACGTGCCGTGGGGCCCGACCGTGTCCAATCCCAAGTATCCGTTTAAAGTCATGGGCAAACAGATCGTGATTCCGGCCAAAGAATGCTTCAACCGGCCGCCCTTTGAAGGACCCAACACCAAACCACCGTTCTGATCAATTGGGGGAAATCATTGGACCTGAAATCCATTGTGCACGTTTGCCTGGCCGGGCTGTCCACCGGCATGTTCATCTGGCTGGTGGCCAGCGGCCTGACGCTGATCTTCGGGGTGCTCGGCGTGTTGAACTTTGCCCACGGCAGCTTTTACATGCTGGGCGCCTATTGCTGTTTCACCGTCTTGA
>CAYTBC010000068.1:15215-21790 GCA_964435765.1 uncultured Desulfosarcina sp. | reverse complement strand
ACATCCGGACGGCAGCTGTAGATCACCTCGCCATCCGTGCGCAGAATAAAGCGCAGCACGCCATGGGTGCTGGGATGGTGCGGCCCCATATTGAGAATCATCTCTTCGGTGGTCAGAGGCATCTATTGCTGTTCCTCAGGTTCGATCTCTTCACGGCGGGTGCTGATGCCCTGATAGGTTGCCGGTTCCTGATAATCTTTCAGCAACGGGTAGCCTTCCCAGTCGGGAGGAAGCAGCAGCCGGCGAAAATCTTTGTGCCCCATGAAATGAATGCCGAACATGTCATAAACTTCTCTTTCCATCCAACCGGCCGCCGGCCAGATATCGGAGACGGTGTCCACCCGCAGGTAAAAATGAGGAAAAACAAGGGGGCGCTCCAACCGGATCTTGAAAATGAAACGATACCGGTGGCGGATCGAATAGAGGTGATACACCACTTCCAGCCCTTCCGGTTCACCGATCTGGTGCACGCCGCTGAGGCTCATGAGGGTATCAAAGAAAAGCTGCGGATCCTCCTTTAAAAAAACGGCTACAGGCCGCAGGCTTTCCCGGGGAATCGCCAGGTAGGGGTCTCCCCCCCGATCGTCGCTCCAAACCATATCGGTTGCGTCGAATTGCTGCTTGATTTTTGAGAGAATATCCAGAATTTCCATCAGCTCTTTTTTACCAGAAAACGCTCCTGCCGAATCTTTTCCTGCAGTCTCAAAATGGCCTCCGTCAGGGCCTCAGGCCGGGGAGGGCATCCGGGGACATAAACATCGACAGGCACGATTTTGTCCGCCCCCTTGACCACCGAATACGTGGGCTGAAAAAGACCGCCGCAGTTGGCACAGCTTCCCATGGCAATGACATACTTGGGCTCCGCCATCTGATCGTAGAGCAGGCGCAGCCGGGAGGCCATTTTGTAGGTGAGGGTTCCGGCCACGATCATCAGGTCCGATTGGCGCGGGGTTGCCCGAAACACGGAGCCAATTCGATCAATATCGGTTCGCGGACCGCCGGTCTGCATCAATTCAATCGCTCAGCAGGCCAAACCAAAAAGAAGGTACCAGACCGAAGAGAGTCGGCACCAGTTGAGGGCCTGATCCAACCGGGTGAAAACCGCCCCCAGAAAGCCGTCCGACGGCATTGTATTGTAAACAGAGCGCATCAATTTTTTCCTTGTGGCTTTAAATGACAACCGGTTTTTCTTCTTCCAGCAAGGTTTCTCCTGCCGGTGTTTCCGGAACTTCTTTGCTCCATTTAAGATCACCGCGGTTCCACATATATATCAGGCCCAGAAAAAGGATCCCCACAAATATCAGGATTTCGCCCAAAACAAGCAGGCCCCGGCCCTGCTGAAGCCACTTTCTAAAAACGCTGACACAGGGGAAAATAAGCGCCAACTCGATGTCGAAGATCAGGAAAGCCAGCGCGACGGCATAAAACCTGAAATTGAAAAGAATCCAGGCCGGCCCGACCGGACGTTCGCCGCATTCATAGGTCGTGAATTTATCGGAAATGTCTTGATTGCGGGGAGCGAGCAGCCGGGAAACCATGATGATCATAAAGGTCATCAGAAGTCCCAGGATGATGAAAATGAAAACGTTGGCAAAATTAAATGACAATCGACGTCCTCCAACCTCTCGTATAACCCGCCCAGGGCTTAGGAGGAAACATTGGCATTTTCGAGCCGGGCAAAGCGACGCGTTAAGTGCAGGACGAATTCCCTCACCCTCATCGGTGATTGCCGCCTGCGGCTGGAACGCTTTTAAAGGGTCGTTCCAAACAGTTTCGGTCTAACAAAAATCGAATATACCCGACAAGAATGGTAGGAATAATATCACAAGATTTTTGCCTGTCAACGATTACTTTCTTCTAACATTGAAAACCGGATCCTTTGGGCCTAGTCACAGATAATCGGCTTTGCCGTGAATGAATGCCACGGGTATTGGAATAATGGAATGTTGGAATACTGAAGACCCGAGTTGGGTGGAATGAGATCTATTTTTAGACTGGCAATAGACGGTTAATTCATGTAAATAGAGCTTTTCTTGCGTAAACGTAAATTCAGACGGTGATTCATGAGCGTCCTTGCCATTGCCCTCGTATTGCTTTCCGCTGGGTTCCATGCGCTGCGGAGTCTGTTTACCAAGGAATCCGGCGACAAGCAGGTTTTTCTGTGGTTATACTCCATTATTGCACTGCTTTTTTTTGCACCGCTGTTTGTGTATTTTCTTTGGCGCGTCGGGATCACAAATGCTCAGGCGTATGCCTGGTGCGCGGGCTCCGGGTTTATTCACTTTTTATACTGGATATTTTTAACCCAGTCTTACAAAGAAGGGGATCTTTCCCATGTATACCCGATCATGCGCTCATCACCGGCCCTGGTTTTAGTGATCGCGGTTCTGTTTCTCGGCGAGCAGGTATCGGCTCAGGGCGTCGCCGGTATATTGCTGGTGGCGGCCGGTGTATACTGCATTAATCTGAAGCAGTTTTCCGGTGCGGAAGTGCTCGCGCCGGTCAAATCGATGGTCAATGACCGATCCACCCGGTTTGCCTTTTTGACCTTGATTTCCGTGGCCTTTTATTCCATCGTGGACAAAATGGCGGTGGGCTTCATCCATCCGGTCCTGTTTGCCTTCCTTCATCTTTTTTGCGGGATGTGCTACTACACACCCTACATCGCGCTGACCAAAAATGCCGCTATGATCAGAAAAGAGTGGCACGCAGGTTGTGTGCGGGTTATTATGGCGGGCGTGATCGGCATCACCGGATATTCGATGATCCTGATTGCCTTTACGATCGAACGGGTCAGCTACATTGTCAGCCTGCGCCAGTTAAGTGTGGTGTTTGCGGTTTTGATGGGAAGTTTTTGGCTCAAAGAAAAGCATTCCGCCATACGGTTGACCGGCGCGCTGATTATATTTGCAGGCTGCTTTTTGATTTCATTGGCACGATGAGGCTGGGAAGCTGGGAGGATGAAGGCCAGGAGGCTTGGACGCGAGAAGGTTGGGAGGATAGAAGGCTGTATCGAAATTGGAATGGGGATCCGCCATCGTCCGATAAAGCGCGACTATGGCACAGTAAGCATGCGGAAGGCGGAAACGAAAAAAGGACTGAGTGATGAGCTTTGACGACTGAGGTTAAAAGGAAAGAGACGAGAACTCAACTGCTGGGTACGGGATAAGTTTGGAGTATAAAATTCGGGGATGTTGGAAAAAAAGCGAAGCCGGGAAGTTGGGTTCATCTCTTCTCTCACCTTCGCACCTTCCCACCTTCTCACCTTCGTTTTTTCATGCTTCCCAGCCTTCCAGCTCTCAGGCCTGGTGCACAACAATGAGACTGCGCGTTCTTTTTATCGGTAACAGCCACACATATTTGCACTACATGCCGCAGATGCTGGCCCACCTTGTTGCGGCTTCCGGGCGCGGGATCGAACCGGAGTTCGATCAAAGCGTCGGAGAGGGCGTCAGCCTGGCGTGGCACTGGAACCATGCGCCCACCCGGGAAAAAATGCACCGCCAAAGGTGGGACTATGTCGTCCTGCAGGGTCGCAGCGGCGGACCTCTGGAAGAATTGGAATCCTTCCGCAAGCATGCCCGGCTCTTGGACGCCGAGACCAAGCGGCAGGGGGCTGAAACCATTTTCTACCTGACTTGGGCCCACCGGGACCGTCCGGAAAACCAGGCCCTGCTGACGGATGCCTACCGCGGCCTGGCGCGCGAACTCGACGCCGTCCTGGCACCGGTTGGATCGGCCTGGTTAAGCGCCCAAAACATGTCGCCTGAATTGGTTTTGCATCATCCGGACGGGCGGCACGCGAATCCGGCGGGCGCATATTTAACGGCCTGTGTTTTTTATGCGGTGTTGCTTAAAACAAGTCCGGAGGGCTTGCCGACCGGTTTTTTTATTGAAGGCAAAACGCGGCCGGACCAGGATGAAGCGCAGGGTTTGATGCTGCAAAAGGCGGCCTGGGAAGCGGTTCGGAAGTCGGACCCACCGTCGTCCGGCAACGCAGGGCGGCTATGGCGCGGCAAGCAGGCAGAAGGTGAAGATGGAAGGAGCTCAAAGCTCAAAGTATAAAGGGAAAGGTCAGAGCTCAAAGCTGAAAGGTCAAAGGGGAAAGGTTAAAGGCATAAGGCCAGGAGGATTGGGGCAAAAAAAGCTCATAGCTCACAGCTCATAGTTAACAAATAGGATCTCAATCATTTTTACTTTCAGCTATGAGCTATCAGCTAAATTCTGAAACGTATGACTTATGATACGAAACGCGCAACCCGCAACGCACAGCACTAAACACTAAAGAACTAATACCATGATCAAGGCTATTATTTTCGATTTCGGACAGACCCTGGTGGATTCGGCCAACGGTTTTCGCACCGCGGAGAAAGAAGCCCAGGACAAGCTTTTTGCAAATCTCAGCCTCACCATCCGGGAAGATTTCACGAATATCTACCGGCGCCTGCGCAAGGCATTTCACGACCGCTCTAATTTTTCGCGAAAATCACTGTTTAACGAGGTCTACTATTATTACTGCCTTGCGCCGGACGATAAATTGCTTGAGCGCTGGGAGACCGAGTACTGGGAAACCGTCAAGGCGCACACCGCGCTGTTTCCCGAGGCCGAGCGGGTGCTCGCGTCCCTCAACCGGCGCTATGCCGTGGCGCTGATTACCAATACCCAGGGGCAGCAGAGCGCCGGCACTCATCGCATCAGTCTTTTCCCGGAGCTGGAAAAATTTTTCAAAGTAATCATTGTGGCCGGGGAAGGCGGAATCCCTCCCAAACCGGATCCGGAGCCTTTCAGGCTGTGTCTGCAGAAACTGGGGCTTGAACCCGGGCAGGCCGTTTATGTGGGCGATGACTGGCGTATTGATATTTGCGGAGCCAGGGATGCCGGCTTGAATCCGATCTGGCTCAAGCATCAAAACGTTCGGCGCAACTGGCCGCAGATTCAAACATCGCTGCCGGTAATAACAAGTCTGTCGCCGCTGCTTGATTTGAAAGCTATTTACAATAATTGATTGATCCTGGATACTGGTTTCTGGATACTGGATGCTTCTGGATTTCATTTACGGTGCATTCCTGAATATCCAGTATCAAGTATCAAGCATCCAGCATCGATCTCGTAATAGGGACGGTCCTGCGCCGACCCCTCTTTAGTTAGGTATACAGATTTATGCAACGTTAAGGTAAAGTCGGCTTTAATATTTTGGACCTGTTTGTCCGGCAGGCTGTCGTACAATACTTTTGTTTTTTGGGCTGCCGGGCAATAAAATATCGGCGGCAGGCCGCACATTTTTTCAGATGCTTTCTGCTTTTTTCGGATTTTAAAAATTCAATCAGGCAATAGGCGAGCAGCTTTTGCAGCACCTCGAGCCAACCCGCGATCCCATTGGCGGCAAAATATTCGTGCTCGTCGATGGGGAATACCGGTATCAGGCGGTCATTGTCGGCGATAATCAACCGGTGAGGCTCTAGCTTGTTGTAAAATTCCAGAAATTCAACCAAAGCGGGAATATCATAAAAGGGCCGATCTTCAATAACCATATTCAAGGTGTCGCCGCAATCGGTTTGAATGGCGGCAATTTTTTTGTGAAAGGCAAAAATTTCCCGCCGCTCGTCAGCCAGCTGCTGCAGTTTTTCATATTGGTCCTCGCCAATCCTTAAAATCAATTCTTCGATTTCATGCGCCGTCATAATGAGATTGCTGATCTGGCCGGCTGCAATCGGTCCCAGGAGATTTTCAATTTCAGCTCGGATGGCATCGACTTTTATAACGACCGGTCCATCGACGATGGACAGGCCCAGCAGCTTCAAGGTCTGCAGAAAACCGCCGCCACTCGGGGCGTCCGGTCCGGTATTTTTTGCTTTCGGTGCGCTGCCGCCGGCATCCCGATCCCATTCCAGGCTCATCAGGCTGATGGTTCTGGCGCGGGGATCATAGTTGTCGATGCCGTAGTTGATCAATTTGAGTTGGTTATTTAGTTGGTCGACAATTTCATTTTTTTTCAGAATAATATCTAAAAGCTTCTTTTCATCGTCACTTAATGCGGCCGCAATTGAAATGATGGATGGAAATCGGCGCTTCACCTCCTCAAAAAAATCGGTTGAAAATGAAAAATGATGCAGGAGATGATTCAGGAAGGTGAAAACAGCCCTATCGGTGTCGGCGATGTTTACAAAATCAACTACAATACGGCCGTATTTTTTTGAAAGATCCGGATTCATTAGGCGCTTAAATGTAAAGTTTTTGTATTTTTGTTAAATAATTTTCTCGCAAAGCCGCAAAGCGCGCAAAGGTAAAGCATTAATTAAAGCTTGGCGTCTTTGAGTCTTGGCGTGAGATCTTTTCGGTTCCGGCTCGCCCGGATTAGGTATTAAAAATGCTAATTTTCGGCCCAGTTTAAAAGGACTTTGCCGGATTTGCCTGAGCGCATGACTTCAAAGGCTTTCTCGTACTCGGTGTAGTGGAAGCGGTGGGTGATGATGGGTTCGATATCCAACCCGGATTGGAGCATCACCGTCATTTTGTACCAGGTTTCGTACATCTCGCGGCCGTAGATGCCCTTGAGGGTCAGCATGTTGAAAATC
>CAYTBC010000068.1:0-15205 GCA_964435765.1 uncultured Desulfosarcina sp. | reverse complement strand
ATCCCAGTCAATTGCGGTATTCGGCGGCAGAATCCCCAGCAGCGCAATTTTAGCGCCGTGGCACATGTTGGGCAGCATGGCGCGCAGGGCATCCGGGTTGCCGGACATTTCCATACCGACGTCAAAGCCCTCTTTCATGCCGAGCTTTTTCTGGGCGTCTTCGATTTTTTCGCGGCGCGCGTCCAGAGCCAGGGTGGCCCCCAGTTTTTTGGCCAGCTTCAAACGGTAGGGATTGACATCGGTGACCACCACGTAGCGTGCACCGGCATGCCGGGCAATGGCGGCAGCCATGCAGCCGATGGGACCGGCGCCGGTAATCAGGACGTCTTCCCCCAGCACATCAAAGGAGAGGGCCGTGTGGGTGGCGTTTCCCAGCGGATCGAAACAGGAGAGAATATCCATGGGAATATTCGGATCGCAGTACCAGACATTGGTCACCGGGATGCTCAAATACTCGGCAAAAGCACCGGGCCGGTTGACGCCCACCCCGCTGGTTTTCATGCACAGATGCCGGCGGCCCGCCAGACAGTTGCGGCAGCGCCCGCAGACCAGGTGCCCTTCGCCGGAGACAATGTGGCCGGGTTTAAAGCTGTGCACGTTGCTGCCGATTTCAGCGACCGTGCCGACAAATTCGTGTCCGACGTGCATGGGGACCGGAATTGTTTTTTGGGCCCAGGCGTCCCAGTTGTAAATGTGAACGTCGGTGCCGCAAATGGAGGTTTTGTGAATCTTGATCAGGACATCATTGATCCCGATTTCCGGCACGGCAACATCTTCAAGCCAGATTCCGGGCTCCGGTTTGGCCTTGACGAGGGCCTTCATTTTCATGATAACTCCCCTTTCATGTTAATCTCAGCTTTTGTCGCAGTTACAAATATCGCCAAACCGGAAATTCGAAGCACGAAACACGAAATCCGAAACAAATTCAAAAATCGAATGTTCAAATTTTGCAAACTTAAAAACATTAAAAAAATTCGTCTGCCCCTAGCGGGTTTTTCAACCTATATATCATGGCGTAATAATATTTAAATCACGTCCTACTTTTATAAATTTTTCCAGCGCAAACTCCAGATCTTTTCTCGAATGGGCGGCTGAGATCTGAACACGGATGCGCGCCTGACCCTTGGGGACCACCGGGTAAAAAAAGCCGACGGCGTAAACGCCGTCATCCAAAAGCTTGGCAGCCATTTCCTGCGCCAGCCTGGCATCTCCCAGCATGATAGGGACGATGGGATGGGTGCCGGGTTTGATGGTAAAACCCGCTTGGGTGATGCGCTGCCGGAAGTACGCGGTGTTTTCTTCCAGGGTTTTGCGCGCGTCCCCTGAACTTTCAAGCAAATCCAGGGTCTTAAGCGCCGCGGCCACAATCGGGGGCGCCACCGAGTTCGAAAACAGATAGGGCCGGGAACGCTGTCTAAGGAGTTCAATAATATCTTTGCGCCCGGTGGTAAACCCGCCCGAAGCGCCGCCCAGGGCTTTGCCAAGCGTTGAAGTGATCACATCGATCCGGCCCTGAACGCCGTGCAGCTCCGGCGTGCCGCGTCCCGTGGGGCCCACAAACCCGGTGGCGTGGCTGTCGTCCACCATCACCAGTGCGTCGTACTTTTCCGCCAGGCCGCAGATTTGATCCAACAGGGCATAATCCCCGTCCATACTGAAGACTCCGTCGGTGGCGATCATGCGGGTTTTTGCCCCGGACGCCTGCCTCAGGCATTTTTCCAGCTCTCCCATGTCCGAATGGGCGTAGCGCTGCCGAGCTGCCTTACACAAACGGACACCGTCGATGATGGACGCATGATTTAAGGCGTCGGAGATGATGGCATCATTTTCACCGAGCAAGGTCTCAAAAAGGCCGGCATTGGCATCAAAACAGGAAGAATAGAGAATCGTGTCATCGGTTTTAAGGAATTCGCTGATTTTTTTCTCCAACTCGCGGTGGATGTCCTGGGTGCCGCAGATAAAACGCACCGAGGCCATGCCGAATCCCCTTTCATCCAGCCCCTTTTTGACGGCCGCAATGATCAGCTTGTTGTCGGCCAGGCCCAGATAATTGTTGGCGCACATATTCAGCACCTGCCGGTCACCCACACGGATGCGGGCTTGCTGGGCCGAGGTAATGCTGCGCTCGGATTTATACAGACCGGATTCGGTGATTTCTTTCAGCGTCTGTTTTAATTCATCACGAATTTTTCCGTACATGGCGGGCTCCTTTTTATATCAGATGACGGATGTCCGAGATCAGATGACAGAGAACACAGAAGTGGGAAGTCGGAATGCGGAAGGCGGAATTATTCGATTTCTGATTTTGGATATCGGATTTTAGATTTAATGTCTCGTCACCGACTTTCCACACTAACCGCTATGCGTTACACCGCCGCATTTTGCCATGCATCCAGTGCATCCCGTCAGGCTACCCCTTTTGCCTTCAACTATTTTATCATCCTAAAATCCGACAGTTCCGTCTGCGGTAAATTTTATTATTATACGAAAAAGGGAATATATCAATATTTTCCTCGCCCGGGGTTTGAAGCCATCCGAACAGAATCTGGACAAAGACGAGATCATCGAGGTTGTGAAATATCCGTTGGTTGAAACGCTGGAGATGATCGATCGGGGCCGGATAAGCGATGGCTTGACCATGCTGGCCCTGCAAAGAGTCTGGCTGTATTTGCAAAGGTAGCAAACGATTCATCTGCTCCGTAAATGTCGCTTGCTTTCAGGCTTCAAATATAACGGACAATATGAAGCATACCGCGCTGCCGCCCAGCCCCCATCGTGACCTCATGGGTTGACGCCGGCGGCGGCGGCCGATAAAATACATCAAATTCGGTGGCGGGAAACCGCCGCTCGTGTTATGATGGTTTTGAACGTATCGAATTGTCCCTGATTAGGGTGATGTGCTTTTGAACCAAGAAAATGACCTGGAGGGGGATCGAGATGTCCAAATTTAGTATTGGCGGCTACGTATTTTTATTTGCGGCCCTGAGCCTGCTGGGCTATCAGGCCCTCGCTGCGTTTATGGAGCTGGGTGTATCGGATAATTTTGTTTTTAAAAACATTCGGCTGATAGACATCGTCGACGAAAAATATTTGGCCTGGATCAATGATACGATTACATCGAGGTTTCTGCAGCATATCGCCGATGTTTTCTTCACTTCGCCCTTTTTCATCTGGTTTATAATGGGTGCGGTTTTGCTTTTTTTAATCAACGCATTCAAAGCGGTAAAATAGACCCCAGTGGGAACCTGAATCCGGTTGTCGCCAAAATTCTTTTTTTTAAGAACCTTTCAAGGTTAACTGAACACTCTCTTTGAGCCTAGATCAGGCCTTCGGCATATTCTTCAGCCCACTTAAACACCATATCAATAAAACCCTGCAGGGGTTCCGAGAAGTATTTGTCCTTGTGGTGGACCATATAAAACTTACGGGTCATGGACGGGTCTGCCAGAGGGATAGCCGCGAGCCGACCGGAACCGATTTCCTCTTGCGCGACCTTCCTGGATATCAAGGCTATCCCGATGCCCTCTTCGACTGCACGTTTGATGGCGCGGTTGCTGGACACTTCCAAGGGAACCTTAAACGCAATATTATGGGTTCGGATATACGCATCGATGGCATTGCGCGGGGCCGAGCCGATTTCGTGCATGATCATCTGTTGATCGGCCAGATCGGCCGGCATTAATTTTTTTTTGCAGGTCAGGGGATGTGCGGGGGGGGCGATGATTACCAGCCGGTCTTCCAGCACTTCCCTGACCAGCAGCTTGGGGTGTTCCACCGGGTAAGAAATAAATCCCAGATCATTGTTGAGCGCAACCGTGTTTTCCACAACCTGCTCGGTTGGAAGGATGTTCATGGTAGTGCGCACCAACGGGTAGGCTTTGCTGAAACCGATGATAATGCGGGGCAGGTAATAATCACCAAAGCTCTCACTGGCAAGAATGCGGACATGCCCTCGTTTGCGCTGTTGAAAATCACGGATGCTCTCTTCCGCCTGGCTTTCCAGTTCAAATATTTTTTCGGCAATTTCATAAAGGACCTCACCGGCATCGGTCAGCACCAGCTTTTTGCCGATGTGATCGACGAATTTTATTTCATAAAATTCCTGCAAACGCTGGATGCCTTTGGTGACCGCCGGCTGGGTGATAAACAGCTCCTGGGCCGCCACACTGAGGTTGCCTCTTTTGGCGGCCAGATAAAAAACTTTCAATTGGTTGAGATTCATTTCTCTATAACCTCATGTAATTCTGTTGGGTAATATCATTATTTTTTTTCCTAACACACTTGCAGCCTAAATTAAACAAATTCATCAGTTTTTTATCCCTGCCGCTGCTAAATAAGAGTCGAATTTATAACCTGAAGTTATAAAAAAATGGAAAATAAGTGCTTTGACTTATACATATATTTTCTCTAATTTTTCAACAGGCGCCCTGAGCAGAATAAGGGAATCAAACCATCCCATTGAGTCCGGCTCAGTATCCAAGAAGAGAAAATATTTTCGAAGGAGAGACTATATTGAAAGATCAATCACAAATCGTCATTATCGGCGGGGGTATCTTCGGCACCAGCGTGGCCTATCATCTTGCCAAGGCCGGGTGTACCGACGTCATTTTGTTGGAAAAAGGCGAGTTGACCAGCGGAACTACCTTTCACTCTGTGGGGTTGGTTTCGCAGTTTCGCACCTCGCCGGCCCTCATGAAGGTAATGAATTACACCATTAAGCTTTACAATGAAATGGCCCAAGGGGAGGGCGGTCCTTCACTGGGCTGGCATACGGTGGGAAGTCTGCGGCTGGCTTCCAGCAAAAATCGGCTGAAAGCCTTGCAGCGTGAAGTCAGCCGGGCCAACGCCATCGGCCTGACCGCCGACATTATTTCCCCCCGGGAAGTGCTGAACATATTCCCCCAGCTATCCGCAGACAACCTTTACGGTGCCGTTTATGTGCCCGATGACGGGCATATCGACCCCAGCGGCGTTACCTATGAGTTTGCGCGGTTGGCGCGCAATATGGGAGTGCAGATATACACCCATGTCCGCGCCACCGGTATCGAGCTTTCCCCGGCGCGCGAGGTTAAACGGGTTATCACGGATCACGGGGCCATCATAACCGAAACCGTTGTCAATGCCGCCGGCCAGTGGGCGCCCCGCATTGGGGAAATGGTCGGGGTTCACATACCGATTGTTTCCATGATGAATCAATACCTGACCACCAAACCCATCCCCGGCAACGAGTTGCCCACCCGCACGCCGGTTATCCGGGACCCCGATAATCTATTCTATTGCCGGGAAGATGTCGGGTCTTTTTTAGTCGGCGGATTTGAAACCAATCCCAAGCCGTGGTCGGTCAATGGTGTGCCTTGGGAATTTACCCAGGAATTGCTTCCCGGCGAATGGGAGCTTTTCGAGGGGATTATGGAAGGGGCCATGCAACGGATTCCGATTTTAAACGAAGCCGAGGCCATCGAGTTGATTAACGGCCCCGACGCTTTCACCCCGGACGGGTATTATGCCCTGGGACCCGTTCCCGGATTAAAAGGATTTTATGTTGCCGCCGGCGGATCGGACAACGGTATTGCCGGCGGCGGCGGCGTCGGCAAACTGATGGCCGAATGGATCCTGGAGGGCAAAACCTCCATCGACACGCACGAAATGAATGTCAGGCGTTTCGGGCCGCACCTCAGGAATAAATCCTTTCTGGTGGAGCAATGCCGCGAAGTGATCCGATATTATTACCACCTGCGCTATCCCCAGGATGAGAACGAATGGGGTCGGCCGCTGCGCACCAGCCCGTTCTATGATCGTCTCAAGGCGCTGGGGGCGGTCTTCGGCCTTAAAAACGGCTGGGAGCGGGTCAACTATTTCGATGCGGGCAAACCCTGGCGCCAGGCCGGTGCGGATCAAAAGGGCTGGGGCTGGAACCGGCCGTCTTACTTCGATCGGGTCGGAGAGGAAGTCCAGGCCGCCCGGCAGCGTGCGGCCCTTTTCGATATGACATCATTCGGCAAGATCAGACTGCAGGGGCCCGGGGCGCTGAAGCTTCTGCAAGAGCTGGCGGCCAATGATCTCGATCGACCCGTCGGCAGTGTCACCTACACCCAGTTTCTCAATGCCCGCGGCGGCATCGAAAGCGATGTGACCGTCACCCGTCTGCAGGCGGATACGTTCAGGATCATTTCGGGGACTTCGTTTGTCTCCAATGACCTCGGATGGATTCAGCTGCATTTGCCCGACGACGGATCGGTGGAAGTCATCGACGAAACGGACAGCTGGGGGTGTCTGGCGCTCTGGGGCCCTGCGGCGCGGCGGGTGCTTGCGGCCGTCACGGCCGGCGACTTGTCGAATGAAGCCTTCCCATACATGACTGCTCAGACCATCACCATCAACGGCGCCGCTGTCTGGGCCCAGCGGGTCAGCTATATCGGCGAGCTCGGCTGGGAACTTTATATTCAGCCGGAACACTGTCTTCCGGTCTGGGATGCCTTGACGGCGGCCGGCAAGCCGTATGGAATCCGGACCGCCGGCTACAAGGCCCTGGATGTCTTGCGCATTGAAAAGGGTTATTTGTACTGGAGCGTTGACATCACACCGGAAGACAATCCCCTGGCAGCCGGCTTGGGCATGTTTGCCTGTTTGACCCGGAAGGATTTCATCGGCCGGCCGGCCCTGTTAAAAATCAAAGAGCAGGGCATCATGTCTCGGCTGATGGCCCTGACCATGGATGCCGGCGGCAATCTGTACGGCGGCGAATCGGTCCGGGCCAACGGCAAGGTGATCGGCCGCATACGATCCGGCAATTACAGCTACACCCTTGGTCAGGATATCGGTCTGGTTTACCTGCCGCTGGATCTGGCAGCAGCCGGAACCGAGCTGACGGTCGAGGTGTTGGGTGAAGAAATAAACGCCCGGGTTGAGGAGAAACCGCTGGTGGATCCGAAGGGGGAAAAGCTTAAAGGATAGAAAAATGGATGGAAGCTGGAAGGCAAGGAGGCCGGGAGGCTTGGAAGCTGGAAGGCTGAAATGCCGGGAGGCCGAATGGCTATATAAGTAGAACAAATTACAAATCACAAGCATCAAATTCCAAATAAATCTCAAGGCGCATTACGACATCACTTCAATACTCCACGAATGGTTACAAATTATCTCAGCCTGACGGCTATGGGAGTGCCCGGTGCTTAACAGGTTGCGGTCATTAGAAGGCCGACAAAGATAACGGCGATACCGGTGACTTTCGGCAAATAGCACGGCTCTTTGAGCAGTACCATGCCGGCCAAAGCACCGAGCGGAATGCTGAGCTGACGGAAGGCGGCGACATAGCTGACGTTCGACACGTAATTCATCGATATGAGAACCAACCCATAGGTAATATAAATGCCGATTCCGGTCATGGCAGCCGGCTTCTTGTAGGATTGCAGAACTTCCTGCATACTTCGGCGTTCACGCACGCTGAGGACGACGAATACGATTTGCCAGAGCGAACAGCTGATTCCCTCCAACACCATATAGACCAGGGTGCCCTTTACCGGGCTGAACGGTTTTCCGGCCAGTTCCCTGAGATGACGCAAAGCCATGTCATCGGCAAAGGTATAGGCTGCGATCCCGGCAGCCGCCAGCACGGCCAGCAGGCAGTAGAGGTTTTTGTAGTTCAGCGGCTGAAAGTCGCCGAAGACTTTCAGCGGAAGAACAACGCAGCCGCCAATGATGAGAAAAATTCCGGCCACAAACCATTTGCCGGGCGGATGAGATTGACCGGCCAGCAGCGATAGGATGAACACAAAAATGACGGGTAGGGACCGGGCCAGGGGATAAACAATCGACATGTCCCCGTTGCGATAAGCGCCCGCCATGGCTTGCAGGTAAGCGGCCAGAAAAAAGCCGGACAAAACTACGATGACCCACACGCCGGGTGGGATGCCTGGAAGCAAGTGCCCGTAAAAACAGAGAATCGGAAAGACACAGATCACGCCGATGGTATTGGCCGTCAGGTAGAACGCCTGGGTCGGATGCTCTTTCTTGCTGATAAAATTCCAGCCGGCGTGGGTGAAGGCGGAGATTAAGAGCAGGATGGCTGCGGTGATCGACATCGGCTTTACTCAGATATTTTTTGCCCGGTATGCTGCAACATACTGAAATATGCTAAATTGGCATCGAGGTATCCTGAAACCCCCACAACCGACTACTGACAACTGACAATCGACAAATTGCGTGCTACTCAATTTCAGCGATGCATTCCTCAATGATATCCAATGCCCGATCCATATCTGCTTGGGTGATGGTCAGCGGCGGTGTCAGGGTGAGAATATTTCCCATGGTCAGCTTAAAGCTCAACCCTTTAGATAAAGCTGCGTACATCACCGCCTCGGCTTCATCGACGGCGCGTTCGCGGGTTTGCCGGTCTCTGACAAGCTCGACCCCCAAAAACAGCCCCAGCCCGCGGACGTCGCCGATCAGCGGGTGAACATCCTGCATCGCCTTCAAGCGGTCCAGGCTGTGGCGGCCCAGGTCGCGGGCATGCTGCACCAGGTTGTGTTTTTCAATGTAGTTGATGGCGGCTAAGGCCGCTGCACATCCCACCGGGCTTTTTTCATGGGTGTAATGGCCCAGGGCGCGCTGAGCGGCGATATCCAACTCCTGGCGCGCAATGACGGCTGCCATCGGCCATATTCCGCCGCCCAATCCCTTGCCGATGACCAGCATGTCGGGAATCACACCGAAATTTTCAAAGGTAAACATCTCGCCGGTGCGACCGAGGGCGTGGGGGATTTCATCGAAAATCAACAACGCGCCGTGCCGGTCACAAGCCTGCCGAATTTTCTGCCAGTATCCGGATCGCGGGATATAGGGTGTGCTGCGAATGGGCTCCGCAATCACGGCAGCAATATCGCCTTCTTTTTCCAAAATATACTCGATGTAATTGGCGCAGGTCAAGTCGCAGCCGCCGCGCTGCCCGCAGCCGAATACACAGCGGTATTCGTCGGGCGGCGGCGCGTGTTCGGTGCCCGGAAGCAGGGGACCCATGTCGCGGCGGAAGACAGCCTCGCCTCCGATGGAGATGGTGTCCAGGCCGGCGCCGTGAAAAGCATCCCACATCGAAATGGTTTTGTGCCGGCCGGTCGCCAAACGGGCCAGCTTCAGCGCGATGCCGACGGCTTCCGCTCCGCCGGGACAGAACAGGGATTTGTTCAGGCTGCCCGGCGCGATGTCGGCCAGTTTTGCGGCCAGTTCCACGGCAACCCGGTTGGTATACCGCCGCGTGCAGAACGAAAGCGTATCCAGCTGATTTTTGATGGCGGCAATCACCTCCGGGTTGGCAAAGCCCACCTGGTGGACATTGTTGCCGTGAAAATCCATATAACGCCGTCCCTGCATATCTTCAATATAAATACCTTCACAGCGGCGCATGGTATTCAGGCAGGGGGTGGAGAGCGACTGTTGGAGGAAATAGCGCGCGTCCTCAGCCAGCAGCGCCCGGCTGGCAGCGTCGATGTGAGTTTTTTGCCATGCTTGCCGGCGGGCTGAAATGTTGATATCACCTTCGGATTGGTGAAGTTTTGGCATAGTCAATTACCTTTCTTTTCAAGGCTAAATCTCAATTCAGGCAAAAGAGTTGTGTTCAGCTAAATAACTTTGCAGCACCGTTCAAGTCAATCGATAATTATCCGGTCTTAGGAATTAATATAAGGCGGGCTTTAATATTTTCTATAGAAAATCCCCCCAACCCCCCTTTACAAAAGGGGGGAAACCCATTAACATCCCCCTTTTTTAAAGGGGGGTCGAGGGGGATTTGAAAACTCAGATGTTTCATTTAACATCTTTGGGGACTAAATTCACCCATCCTCACTATTGATTAACTATGATTTAGGCGTTTTAATGAGATTGGAAAGTCGTTCACCTAAAGCAGGAGGGTTGAAATATGCAAAGCCGATCAGAAAGAACGGACCAACGCATCGAACGCGAACAGGGGGATGTCAATACGACAGCGAACCGCCGCAAATATTGGGAGCGAAATTTATCGGGTGAATCAAAAAAGTGGTTTGAAGAAGATAAAAAATATTTTTTGCATCAAAGCCTGTCCACCCCGGTTTTAAATGTCCTTGCCAAAGCCGGTGGAATATATATCGAAGATCTGAACGGCAAAAAATATATCGACATGCACGGCAACGGTGTTCACAATGCCGGGTTTAACAATCCGGCCGTGATTCAGGCCATAAAAAAACAACTTGAAGAGGGGATGACATTTTGTCCGCGCCGCTACACCAACATTCCCGCGGTAAAGCTAGCCAAAAAACTGGCGCAAATAACACCCGCCGGCCTGGAACGTTCGCTGTTTTGCCCGGGCGGTTCGGAAGCCATTGAGATGGCCCTGATGCTGGCTAAACAGGTGACCGGCCGGTTCAAGACCATTTCGTTCTGGGATTCCTTTCATGGCGCCGGGTTCGGGGCGGCCAGCATCGGCGGTGAAGAGCATTTCAGCGGCGGCTTCGGCCCCTTGATTCCGGGGGCATTGCGGGTTGAATTTCCCAATTACTATCGCAACCCCTGGGGCTTTTCCCGGCAGGAAGACGTCGATGCCGAGTGCCTGCGCCAGATCGAACTGATATTGCAGCGGGAACCTGAAATGGCGGCCATTATCGGCGAGCCGATTTCAGCCACCCCGGTGATTCCTTCCAGGGGTTACTGGCAGGGGGTCAAGCAGCTTTGCGAGCAATACGGCGCACTGCTGATTTTTGACGAAATCATCGAAGGGTTTGGCCGGACCGGCAAGATGTTTGCCTGTGAGCATTTCGTGACTCCGGACATCCTGGTGATCGGCAAATCCTTCGGCGGCGGCCTGATGCCGTTTGCGGGGATTGTGGCCGCAGATAAATACAATGTCTGCCGGCACCGCTCCGTGGGCCACTACACCCATGAGAAAAATGCACTCTGCTCGGCGGCGGCCCTGGCTGAAATCGGATACATTGAAGAACACCAACTCTGCGATCACGCCGCCAAACTGGGCGAATACAGTCTGAAGCGATTAAATGACTTGCAGGCCAGGCATCCCCTGATCGGCCAGGTGGCCGGGTTGGGGCTGCACATCGGCATCGATCTGGTCAGTGACCGCAAGACCCAAAAAAGGGCAATCGAAGAGGCCGAAATCATCATGTTCAAATGCCTGGAAAAAGGCCTTTCGGCTAAAACCATCGAGGGCAACGTGCTGACGTTGAGACCGGCCCTGGTGATCACCCAAGAGCAAATGGGCCGTGCCATCGATATTATCGATGAAGCAATCGGGGAGGTTGAGCAGGGGAAGAAATATTAAGATATAACTTTCTGATACATTTAGCCTCCCAGCCTTCAAGCCTGCCAGCCTCCCAGCAGGTTCTATTTCAGCCCTCGGTGCGGGTTATTGCCCGCCTTTGACCTTTCAGCTTTGAGCTATGAGCTTTCCTTCCTTGAGCCAGCCTTTATTCTCAGATTACTTTCTTTTCACCCAGAGATTTTATTTCTTCCGGTGTATACCCGAGCTCTTTAAGTATGGCGGCCGTGCTTTCACCGAATTCAACCGGCGGGGTGCGCACCGCGCCCGGTGTTTCGCTCAGTTTGACCGGAACCCCGAGGGTTTTCGATTTACTGCCGTCCCGGCCTTCTATTTCCACCACCATCTCTCTTTGAATGAAAAGGGGATCATTTAAGACTTCTGTCAGGGACTGGACGCGTCCCCAGCAGATGTCCAGTTCACCAAGGACGGCTTCCCACTCATCCAGGGTTTTTTGCTTAAACGTCGTACGCATGAAATCGAGGATTTCACTTCGGCGCCGGTCGTCATACTGCAGGGCGGCATATTCAGGCACCGCGAGCACTTCACACAGCTTTTGCCAGAAACGGTTTTCCACTGCGCCGATGGACAAATACTTTCCGTCGGCGGTTTCGTAGGTATTGTAGCAGGCATAGCGATGGGAAAGAATGCCGTTGGACCGTTGGGGGTCTCGGCCGGTAAGCCGGCTGAAAAACAGCGCGGCCGGCAGAAACCCGACCATACCGTCGGTCATCGAGATGTCGATATATTGGCCCCGTCCGGTCTTTTCGCGAGCCATAAGGGCAAGCAAAATGCCGATGGCCGCATTCATGCCCCCGCCGGCAATGTCTGCGATCTGAACCCCCGGGATGCAAGGCGGCCGGTCGGCCTCACCGATGAGGTTGAGAACCCCGGCAAAACTCAGGTAATTGACGTCGTGGCCCACGCGGTCGCGATAAGGACCGTTTTGACCGAAGCCGGTAATCGAGCAGTAGACGATCCGGGGGTTGATTTTGCGAACCGACTCATAATCGACGCCCAGTCTGTTAACGACCCCGGGGCGGAAACCTTCCAGAACGACATCGGCCTGCCGCACTAGGCGCAAGAAAATTTCTTTGCCTTCTTCAGTTTTAAGGTTCAGGGCCATATGTTCTTTGTTGCGGTTGATTAGATTAAAAAACAATCCGTCCGCCAGAAAGCGTCTGTCTTCAATGGCGATCACCCGGGCGCCGTGATCCGACAGAATCATGGAGCAGTAGGGGCCCGGCAAGAGGCGGGAGAGGTCGATGACCGTAGTTCCGGACAATGCACCTGGTTTTGACATAAGCATTTCCTCCACTGTATCGTTTGGAGCGCTTCGCTCGAGGCGAACCATAGGTGTGAGGGCTGAGTGCTGAGGACTGAGCCCAACCGTAAAATCTCAGCCCTCAGTCCCCGTAACTCAGTCCTCAGCCCTCACAACTCAGTCCTTATTTGCCTTTGAATTTGGGCGTTCTCTTCTCCATAAACGCCGCCACCGCTTCCATGACGTCTTCGGAGGGCAGGGCGGCCGAATTTTTTTGCGCCACATATTCCAATCCAGCCCGGATGCCGTGATCACGGCTGTAAAGAATAACGTCTTTGGTCCCCTGGACGGTCAGCGGCGGGCAGCCGGCGATTTGAGATGCCAACTTTTGGGCTTCGGCATACAGGGTCTCGCGGTCCTCGCAAATCCGTGTGATCAGACCCATTTGGAGAGCTTCAGCGGCCGTGAAATCCCTTCCGGTCAAGGCCAGTTCCCGAAACCAGCCGTGGCCGATGATGTGCGGCAGACGCTGGAGGGTTCCCAGATCGGCAATGATTCCCATGCGGGTTTCGCGGATGCTGAAAACCGCATCTTGGCTTGCAAGGCGGATGTCACAGGCGCTGATCAGGTCAACGCCGCCGCCGATGCAATGGCTGTGGATCGCTGCAATTACGGGCTTGCGGCACGTTTCTATTCTGGTTAAGCTTTCCTGCAGCGCCAAAATGTTTAGGCGGGTGGCCTCCCGCTGGTCGGCGGACTCGCCGCTGAGCAAAGAGGCCGCTTCACCCAAATCGGTGCCGGCCGTAAAGCTTTTGCCGGCGGCCCTGACAATCACTGCCCGGACAGCGGTTTCCCGGTCAAGCTTTTCCAGATGATCCGAGAGCTCTTTAAAAAAAACAGCTCCCATGACATTGCGCTTTTCGGGGCGGTTCATGATGAGCCAGGCAATATGCTCTTCTTGCTCAACTTTAAAATGGACGGAATCACTCATGATATACTGGCCTTTCTTTCCATCTAAAAATGATCGGTTCCGGGTTCAAGGTTCGCTGCGCCCCTACATAGTTGGTTCTTTAGCGCGGACCGGCCCCCGCTGAGTTGGATCAGATGAACCCGAACAAAAATCCTTAAGTTGACGCCTATGCGCCCTGGCGGGATTCCGGATTTTCTTTAATCCCTCGGTTAATTTCATGTGACTTTGTAAATAATAGAATCATCTTCCAAAGTCAAAGGGATTTGACTCGTATCCGGGGATGGAGTATGGTGCCGGCTGCAACGAACAGGATTTATTCGTTACAGGTCAGTGGTGAATGGACCCTGGCGTTGTTCTATCGACAAATTGTTTTCGATGCTAATTGAGCTGCTGTAATTTTTGGGTGATAAATGCGCTAAAATTGCAGCTGACTATAATGAGCTAAAATTTTGAAATGCTGCCATTCTAAAAAGACCCTGAGATATAATTTCTATCGTCCAATCGAGCTGTCGCTCAATTAAGGCTATTCAGCTTTTATGGAAACACCCGACTCAAACCGATCCAGATCAGAATCCGTATCCGGCGTAATCTGCGCCGGCTCGGCATTTCTTATCTGGGGTATGGGACCGGTTTACTGGAAGGCCCTCAGGGCCGTACCCCCCTTGGAAATTACGGCACATCGGGTGGTTTGGGCCTCTATTTTTCTTTTGGTCTGGATCATCTTCGGGGGGCGCCGGCATGAATTTGGTGATGCCCTGAGGGATCCTCGCACCCTCCTGACGTTGTTGTTGACGGCGGTTATTCTGGCGTTTAACTGGTTGTTGTACGTCTGGGCTATTAACAATGACTACATGCTGCAGGGCAGCCTTGGCTATTACATCAACCCGCTGATAAATGTTACGTTCGGGGTGCTGTTTCTCAGAGAGCGCCTGCGGCGGCTGCAGGTTCTGTCAGTGCTTCTGGCCGCGGCGGGGGTTGTTTACCTGACGGTTTCTTACGGCGAATTTCCCTGGATAGCGCTTGCCTTGGCCTCCTCCTTCGGGTTGTACGGCCTGATTCGAAAAGTGGCGCCGGTGGGCGCACTGATCGGCTTAAGTGTTGAGATCCTGCTGTTGACGGCGCCGGCCGCAGCTTACCTCATCTACCTTGCGGCGAAGGGCAGCGGTTCGTTTTTGTGCGGCAGCACGCCTATCGATTTACTCCTGCTGGGGACTTCGGTGCTAACCGCTGTCCCCTTGACCCTTTTTACAGAGGGCGCCCGGCGGATAAATCTTTCCACGCTTGGTTTGCTGCAGTATATTGCGCCGACCGGCATATTCCTGCTGGCGATTTTTTACTACCACGAGCCTTTTACCCAAGCCCAGATCCGGACATTTATCATGATCTGGACGGCCCTGGTAATCTATTCGACGGATTCTCTGATATATTTTCGAAGATGATTGACCTGAAGGGGGCGATAGGGTATTAAATTTTGTTCAGGCGAGATTTTCGGTTTTTAAGCAATTTATGATGCTGTGTTCCGCAAATAATTGGCAAAAGACCCTCACATTTTTTTAACGGGAGGTTTAATATATGACAAAAAAGACGTTAAAGCAGATGATCGGGCTGCTTTGCCTATCGCTCGCCCTGGCGGCATGCAAAGAGAAAACTGAAATTATTGAAGTGATAAGACCCATCA
>CAYTBC010000067.1:9339-21967 GCA_964435765.1 uncultured Desulfosarcina sp. | reverse complement strand
CGGCCGTGATGCTTGAAGGGCACCTGTCGAACTATTTTACAAGTTGCAAAAAAGACCGAGCGACATCCATAAATCTTCAATTTTCAATTCAGGCTCGTCCGGGACAGGGTCTATGACCCGGCTTTCAGCTTGCAAAGCTTACAGCAGGGCGAGGTGGAGGGTCCGGTTTTCGATGCTGATCAAATGCCGCCGGGTTGACAGGCAAGCTGAAAATAAAATTAATCCACCGCTCCGCTCTCGATGCGGGCCAGATCCAGATAACTGCGGGTCATGGCAACCGCCGTGCTGATGCTGCGGGTGATGTTGCCGACCAGCCGGGCCTGGGGTTCGCTCAAGGCACCGACAAGTCCGCTATGGAGGGTTCGCGCCGAAGTGTGGGAGTCGTTTTCAAGCACCTTGTCATAGACATCCTGGCTCACCCGGGTACCGATGGCCCGGTTGCCGTTTCCCCGAATGACATTGGTGGCAATGCGCGTGTCCCATTGGAAAATGGTGACCGTACCGATATGCCGGCCGTTGTAAATTTTGTCCTCGAACACGATGGATCGGATCCGGTCCACCAGGGCATGGTTGCGATTGAGCAGGATGCCGGCATAAATGACGCCGGCAATTTTGCCGCGGGGATCCTTAATCGGCGCCGCGGCAACGAGTGCCATTCCGGAGGATTCGGCGGTTTTGGCCCGCTGCTTGGCTTTCGGGGTGGATTCGAATACAATAAAGGCCTTTTCTTCAAGGGTATCGCCTTCGGCATGCAGACGTTGGGGTCCCAAGATCGCAAAACCGCCTGGGATGTTGCCCTCCAGAGCTTTCGCGATGAGAGGATCATTGGCCAGGCAATCGTTTTTTCGGTAGGGCTCCACCGTTCGCAGGATTACACGCCCGGCGGCGTCGGCCAGCGAAAGAAAATCACAGCCGAAGCGGGTGCGCTCGTTTTCAAGAAATGCCCGCAGCGCTTGAGTTGGGGCCTCGTTCGCAACGGAGGCAACCCGGGCATCCGACCCGAGAAGATTGACAAAAAGACGCATCCTTTCGACTTCACCCTGGATCAGGCTCCATCCCGAACGCAAGTCCAGGCTGATGCGCCGCTGAGCTTCGTTTAAAATATTGCGATTGATCAGCGTGGCGCCCAGCAGGGCCCCAAGCACGCAAAAGATGGTTATGACCAGCACAAAAATCAGAAAGATTCGTTTGCCCAGTCCCAGTCGCACGGTTACCCTCTCGAAACCACAGCATCCGTAACAACCATATGGCGCCCCACGGCTATTCCCGGCCTGCTTCCCTCAGAATATCTTCGATGGTAGTCAGCAGCTTCGCGGGCTCCACCGGTTTTTCAATAAAATACGACACCGGCCAGCTCTCTCCGAGGATGTGCTGGAACCGGTCCGGGCCTTTATCTGCCATGGCCTGTGGGAATGAGGTCGCCATGATGATGGGTATATCCCGGAATTCGGGCATATTCTGAAGTTTATAGGCCAGATCAAACCCTTCGGTATCCGTGGCCATCATGACATCCAGAATGATAAGGTCCGGGGGTTTTTCTTCAATCCGGTCGAACCCTTCCTTGCCGTTCGTTGTGAGCCGCCCGGACCTCATATTTTTTGCTTTCCAGCACGATGCGAAGCGTATCCACCAGATCACGGTCGTCATCGATGATGAGGATATCTTTGGCGGCACTCATGGCAGCCTCCCCTTTAGCGCGAATACTGGTTTACTTCATATCAGCTATTGCTATTTTTCAGGGCGGAGTAATTGCTCAATAAATTTCCCGGACGTTCTCGCGGTGGTCCACCATGTAGATCAGCGCCGCCTTGTAACTGAGTTCTTCCTTAAGCTGCTGCAGCCGAGTGCGTTCAATGCTGTGCATTCGAATAAAAACTTTGCGATACCCGTCCGGCACACCTTCATAGGATGTCAGGATGCTCACCATGCGCCCGCCGTAAAACCGGATGATGTCCGCCACCTCTTTGATGGATCCCGGCCGGTCTTCAAGCTGGAAAGCGAACTGGATGCCGCCTTTGCCCACGCCGGTGAGCGAGATAAGCACCCGAAAGAGATCGGTCTGGGTAATAACCCCGACAACCTTGCCGTTCTGGTCGACGACCGGCGCACCGGATATTTTATGTTTGAGAAGTACTTCGGCGGTTTCTTCAACCGTATAATTACGCGGCACCGTGATGGGATTTTTGGTCATCACGCTCTGAACCTTGATCTTTGAAATCAGATACAGCAGCTCATGAATATCCAGGGTTGTGGCATCTGAGGCAGAGGCCCTTTTCAAATCACGGTCGGTGACCACCCCGACCAGCTTATCTTTTTTCAACACCGGCAACATGCGGATGCCGTTTTCCTTCATCAGTTTCATTGCAGCCTGCATGGAATCATCCACATCGACGGTGATCAAATTTTTGCTCATCCAATTGCTGACTAACATAATTTCACCTCCCTGATTATTAGCCGTTTATACTTTTGGCGAACCAATTTAATAGACGACAAAATTATTTCAATAGACTTTAGCCCGGAAAAAAACTTTTTAACATCTAATTAGCAAGGGTTATGCCAGAAGATGAATTTCGAGGAATAGGTGTAACTATTTAGATTATTTACTAATTAAGTCGGCAGTCGGAGGGACGTGCGCAGAATGCGCCGCCGGTGCGGTGTCGGCATTTTTTACAGGATGTAAAGCCTGGCAGCAGGGGTGGGAGGGTAGGAAGGATAAATCCCAAATTCCAAGCACCAAATGACAAATAAATCTTAAATCACAATCATCGATGACCGAAACCGGCCAAACCAGGTAGATCCAGCTGTTTTATTTTTTCGTGTTTTAGAACTATCGTGTTTGCGTGATAAAAGGATCGCTTACTTATCAGGGGGCAGTATGGCAGCGCAGGGGGATCAATCTGAAATTATAGGGCGTCGGCGAGAACCGACCGAAATCTTTCTGAAATAATGCCGAACAAAATCGATAATTTTCTCTCTTTCAACTCTTGACATGTTTTATTGCCTGCTTAAGGTGACAACTAGAGCTTAGATGCATTGTGGCATTATAAAGTTTGCCGAGCTTGTCAGAGTCTGAACCTGCTCTGAAGAAAAAGGTGCTCTCACATTTAGATTCACCAGCCCATTGTCCATCCACATTAGATCGCAAGACGCAGGTTCTTGACTCCTAATACTAATCTGCTCTGCCAAGGCAAACTTTTTGCATAGTAGCAAAAATGCGTTCTTTGATTCCTGGTTGAAGGATACTGTAGGCCGGAATCTCGCGGTCGTCCGCAACTACGTGAAAGGACCGACGCATGTCAACGACTACCGCAAAGAAAGGCGGCGGCTATTACAACGCCCACTCGGACGAGCAGCGCGTGGCCCTGGACGCCTTCCTGCCATGGATCGAGAATGCCATTGCGGATCTGCCGATTCCCTCAGGCGGCAGCCCGCCGATCCTATAAAAACCACCGGCTGCGAGGAAATTGCCGTCCAGCCTCCCTGAAGATAGCAATTCAACTTCCATCCTAAACCCGGGAAGACTCCGGCTCAGAAGGCAACTCGCATGGACAGGAAAATATTCGAAAAAAATGCGGTACGGGATGACGCCAAAAGTCCGGTGCCGGTCATCGGCGACACCGTCCCCTACGCCATCGGCAAAGCTCTGCTGACGGTCTGGGGCGCTTTGATCGCAAATATTGTCTAACTAAACAGACAGCGCCGTTGCAGTGGGCAGGAATGCTCAGGAAAACCGGCCTGTGATGAAAACGCGATGAATCCCCTTAAGGCTCAGAGGGGCGCTTTACAGACAATTTGCTATCGATAAAGATAACAACGCGTCAGAAAGGAGAAATCTATCCATGATCAATACATCCGACAAACCGTTGTTATATACAACGGGCATTGTGATAATGATTATTATCGCTTTAATAATGAGCGGCTGTGCCAGCACCTCGGAGAGCGGTGGGATCGGGCAACATAAAAAAACACTCATCGGAGGGTTGGGCGGTGCCGCTGCCGGCGGCCTGATCGCCGCTGCGCTTCACGGCGGCACGGCGGGTATTGTCGGCGGACTCCTGGCCGGGGGCCTGATCGGCGGGGCAATCGGTGACAGGATGGACGCGGCCGACCGCCGCGAGGCCCAAAAGGCCTCCCAGCAGGCTTTGGAAAAAGCACCATCGGGCACGGCGGTTGCCTGGCACAACCCGGACAGCGGTCATTCCGGCACGGTCACGCCCGTTCGCACCTTCCAGAAAAGCGGCGGGCAGTATTGCCGGGAATATCAGCAAACCGTAACCATTGACGGCCAGGAGAACCAGGCCTATGGCACGGCCTGTCGTCAGCCGGATGGCAGCTGGAAGATCGTGAAGTAACCGCCCTGGCCGGAAAACCATTACCCTGGTTACCGGCGGCGGTAAGTTGGACGGTCTTTACGCCTTACATTTACTTCAGTATCAGTAAAGGAGACAATTCGATGAAAAAAGTAGCCTTATGGCTTTCAATCATAACGGCTGTGATATCTACTGCTGCTTTCGCTGCCGATAGCGCGCGAATGGATGCCGCTGCAACCTTAGCGGTCTCAGACAAAAACAGCGACCAACGCATTGACCGCGAGGAGTATCACCGGCGGATGACGGAGGTGTTTTTCTTCATTGACACAGACAAGGACGGCAACCTGACCCTATCTGAAATTCAGCAAATTGAAGTCGTAGACCCCCGGCGCTTCGAGGCGGCCGACAGAGACGGCAATCAAACCTTGTCTTTGAACGAATACCTCAATGCGCTGTATGATGACTTTGAAGCAGCCGATAGAAACAGCGACGGTATGCTCGATATAGAAGAACTTCGAATCATGGTCGGAAAATAGCCGAACCGTTGCCCGTAGGCTTTGCCGCCTTCAGCCTTGCACCCTGCGCCTGAGGCTGGGAAGATTAGAAGGAGGGAAGGTAGGAAGGATAAATCCCAAATTTCAAGCACCAAATAACAAATAAATCTCAAATCACAATCATCGATGACCGAAACCGGCCAAACCAGGAAAATCAGGCTGTGATATTTTTTTTGTGTTTTAGAACTTTGGTGCTTGCGTGATAATTGATGGCGCTGCGCTTTATCTATCTTAAAACCAGCCAACCGCAAAATTTACCCTAAAGTTGCATAAAATACGATATTCAAACTTGGCCGTTGTGATGAAAACCCTTGCGATTATTGACTGATCCTGGATCCTGGTTTCTGGATACTGGATGTTTTTGGATTTAATCTTCAGTGTATTCCTAGATATCCAGCATCAAGTACCAGCATCCAGCATCCCCGCACCCCGCACCCCGCAACGCGCAACACGTCCTAGTCCTCTTTGACCATCGTCTGCAGCTTCAAACCGTATTTTTCGATTTTGGAGTGCAGGGTGGGCCGTGAAAGGCCGAGCAGCTTGGCCGCCCGGGAGCGGTTTCCGTCGGTCAGGTTCAAGGCCTCCCCGATCAGGATGCTGGCGCATCGATCCAGGATTGCCTCAAACCTGCTGTCCGCTCCGCCTGCAGTCAGGGCACTGCGCATCCAATGTCGGATCACTTCCTCGGGGGTTTCCGCCTCGGGTTTGACGGCCGTCCGAACGCCGCTGATGGCCTGGACGATGTCCTCCTGCCGGATAGGGGCCCCGCGGCTGAATATGAGCGCCTTTTGGATAGTGTTGCCCAGCTCGCGCACATTTCCCGGCCAGTGGTTGCCTTCCAGAGCGGCAAGGGCCTGAGGGGTGATACCGGGGTTGGTCATTTCCATATCCTGCGAAAACCGCAGGAGAAAATAATCCGTCAAAAGGGCGATATCTTCCCGGCGGCCGCGCAGGGGCGGCAGCGAAATCGTTACGACTTTGAGCCGGTAGTAAAGGTCTTCCCGGAAGCGTCCCTGCTCCAGGGCGGTTTCCAGGTCGCGATTGGTGGCGGCGATAATCCGCACATCAACGGGTATGGTATCGCGCCCGCCGAGGCGTTCGATGCTTTTTTCCTGCAGCAAGCGCAATATTTTGGCCTGGATGCTGAACGGCATGTCGCCGATTTCATCGAGAAACACGGTGCCGCCGTTGGCCTGTTCAATTTTTCCCAGCCGGCGATGGGCCGCGCCGGTAAACGCCCCCTTTTCATAGCCGAACAGTTCGCTTTCAAGCAGATTTTCGGGAATGGCAACACAGTTAATTACCAGAAAAGGTTTGTGGGCGCGCAAACTGTGCTGGTAAATGGCCCGGGCAACGAGTTCTTTGCCGGTACCCGACTCCCCCCGCACAAGCACCGTAGCATCGGCGGTTGAAACCCGCCCGATGGCCTTGTACACATCCTGCATGGGCTTGCTGCGGCCGATGATGGCCTCCCGGGGTGCCTGGTCCGGCTTGACATCCATTTCCACCGGAGAGCGCATGAAACGGCCGGCCTCCAGGGCCTGTTGAATCACTGCCAGCATGTCGGGAATTTCAAAAGGCTTTAGGATATAGTCAAAGGCGCCCATCTTCGTCGCTTCAATGGCGGTCTCGGTCGTCCCGAAAGCGGTCATGATAATCACCGGAAGCTTGGGCTCCAAGGCGTGGATGGCCTCAAAGGTTTTAAGCCCGTTCATGCCCGGCAGACGCACATCGACGATAACCAGATCCGGCAGCTGTCTATTGATCAACTCAAGACCGGCTTCCCCCGAGGCCGCGCTCTGAGCTCGGTAACCCTCTTCAGACAGGAGTTTATGGAAACTTTTGCGCAGCTGGTCGTCATCGTCAATAATCAGAATCGTGCTCATGATCGGCTTCCTTGACGGGCAGCGCAATGACGAAAGTGGCGCCCCCGTCTTGATTGGATTCAATTTCTATTCCGCCGCCGTGCTCCTCCACAATGCGGGCGACAATACTCATTCCCAGGCCGGTGCCCTCCTCCTTCGTGGTGAAAAAAGGCTGAAATACCTTTTCGCGAATCGACTCGTCAATGCCCGGTCCGTTGTCGCTCACCCGGATGACGGCCATGACGCCGCCGGAATGATTCTGGGCGACTTCTTCCTGAATAACGATGGAGCCGCCTCTTTCCATGGCTTCACAGGCGTTGACCACCAGATTGACGAAAACCTCCTTGAGTTGTTCCGGATCAGCGTCGATTTCCGGCAAGGGATGGGCGCGTTCGATTTTAACGCCGACATCGTAGGATTTTAAGCGGTGCTGCAGGAGTTGAATGGCCAGGTCAACAACCACGGAAGGGCTGATGGACTGCATGCTGAGTTTCGGGGGGCGGGAGAATTCAAGAAAATTCTGGACAATCGTGTCGATGTGTCGGATTTCTTCAGAGATGACGTCAAAATCTTCTTTTTGTGTCTCCGCCAGTTTGAGCGAGCGGTTCAAGCTGAACAGCCGCATTTTCACCGAGGTAAAGGGGTTGCGAATACTGTGGGCCATACCGGCGGCCAGTTTACCCACCAGGGCCAGCTTCTCGGCGTGCTGGAGGGATTCACGACTTTTGCGAAGTTCCGTGCGGGTCTGGTCGACATTCTGAATCAGTCCCCGCACGCTGCGGCTCAACGCTTTGACCTCATCCCCGGCGGCAGAACCGTCGCCCTGCCCTTCGGCCTCGGCGGCCAGACGGCGAACCGGCCCCAGGACCTCGTACCCCAGGACAAATGCCAGCAGCACGGCCAGCAAAAAGCTTACAAACACGGCGGTTGCCGCAATGATTCTGAGCTTGGCCGCCTCGGCCTGGTTTTCCGATTTTGCCAGAATGATTCGATCCTTATGGATGTCCCTAAATTCTTCGCAAAGTCGCAACACCGAAAAAAAGAGATCCCGTGCCTGGCGGTGCAGAACCGTCCCGGCGTCGCGGTTACCCGTTTGATAATATGCGATCACACGGTCCTTGACGTCGATGTAGCGCGCATATTCGGCCTGGAGTCGGTTGAGGGCTGACTTTTCTTTTTCACCTCCGGCCAGAGCCAGAGCCTCATTCAAGCGCTCCTTGAAAATCTGGCGATATTCACCCAGCTGCCGGAGCCAGTCGGGGTTGCCTTCGATGAAATAGTACGATAAAAATCCCTTCTGGTTAACCAGGGCAATTTCAAGGGCCATTGCGGCGTGAAATGCCGACATTTCTTTATCAGTGACGGTGGTGAGCAGACGTTCCATCCGATAGGTATACCAGACGGTCACCAAGCCACCGGACATGGTGATTATCACCAGGGCAGTCAGAATCAGATAAATACGCACCCGCAGGCTGGTTCTTTGCCACATTTTCAGTAAATACGATCCTTCCCGATTATTTGCGACACTCAAGCTGATCATCTTTACTGCAAGCCTCGAACTTTTTGCAACCTATTTCCGCAGTTTCCTGAAGAACCAAGCCATCTTTCTTTGAATCGGAAATGCCGAAAAATAAGAATAAAGCTTAAGCACGAAAGCACGAAAGGGCGAAAACACAAAAAGAGAATAAGATAAATTTCATGCCTTCTGAATTTCCTGTTTTCGGGGTGATTTTTTTTATAAAATCACATATCACCGCTTCTTCGCACCAGCAGTTTGGCTTCCGCCTGCCGGATGCGTTCCTCCTGCTCGTCTTTTCTCCGGCGGGCGGCTTCCAGTTTAGCCGTCAATTCCTCGAAGCGGGCCGGTTTTAGAAGATAATCGAAGGCCCCCAGCTTCATGCCCTCCACGGCACTTTCCGTGGTGCCGTGACCTGTCAGCATAACGACCTCGACCAGCGGGTGCTTGCGTTTGATCTCCTTGAGGGTCGCAATGCCGTCCATGCCGGGCATCAGGATATCCAGGATGACCACGTCAATCTCCTTTTTTTCCAGAACCTGGAGACATTCCCTGCCGCTGTAGGCCGGTGACACGCGCTCGCCGATATCTTCCAATCGCAGGCTGAGCATTTCGACAAAATCTTTTTCGTCATCGACGAGCAAAATTCGGGTGGGTATTTTAATCATAGCGATTTTTTCTCCTTATCATCTGAAGTTTTCAATTGGGATGAGACGTTCTCGAGCCAGTTTTCCACGCCTTCGCCGACAAACTCATCCGCCTTCTTCAGTTGCTTCGGCAGCCGGATACGGAAACTGGCGCCTTTGCGGACATCACTGTCGACCGTAACCATACCGCCCAGCTTCTCGATGACGCCGCGGGTGACAAAAAGCCCCAGGCCGGTGCCCTCTCCGGGGGATTTGGTACTGAAAAACGGCTCGAATATTCTGGCCAGGTTTTCCCGGGGTATGCCCGGCCCGCTGTCGCTGATCGTAATCTCCACCGAATCGCCTGTATCCTTCAGGGTCAGGGTGATCACCCCTTCGGAGCCGACGGCATGAACCGCATTGGTCAGCAGATTGATCAATGCCTGCCGTATCCGAAAAGGGTCGCTCCAGACGGCACCCGGGACGGCAGTGATATTGCGGATAATTTTAATATTCCTTGTTTTGGTTTCATGTTCAATCAGTTGCAGGGCTTCCTCGATTAATCCCGCTAAATCAACCTGCGAAAAAGACGAATCGGTTTTCCGGACGAAACCCAACAGCTGGTGGGTAATCCGCCGGGCCCTTTCCACGCTTTTTTCCACCTTGTCCAGCGCCAGTTGAAAATCCTGCCGGCGGTGCATGCCTTTGAGTTCGTCTCTGGCGAGCAATTGCTTCATCCACCCGGCCGACTCGCTGATGATGGCCAGCGGGTTATTGATTTCGTGGGCCACACCGGTGGCCAAGGTCCCCAGCGAAGCCAGCCGTTCGGTGGCAATCATCTGCTGTTCGATTTTCTTGCGGTATTCGGCCTCCTGGCGTTCGGCCTCCAGTCGCAGGATCTTTTCCCGGGCCTGGGTAATTTTGGCAACCAGATGATCCAGCTCGATGGGTTTTGTCAGGTAGTCAAAGGCGCCGGATTTAATCCCCTCAACCCCACTGGCGGTGGTGGCGTGTCCGGTCAGCAGGATGACCTCGATCCCCGGATAGCGGCTTTTTACTTTTTGCAGAACCTCCATTCCGGTCATACCTGGCATCTTGAGGTCCAGCACCACCACATTAAAATCTCCGGCTTCAAGCAACGCCAGCCCCTGCATCCCCTCGGATGCCTGTGCGACCACACAGCCTCTTTTTGCCAGCCGTTTGGCAAGCGTTTGGCGAAAGTCATCTTCATCGTCGATCAGCAGAAGGCGAATGTTTTTCATGATACCTCTGTATAGGTTTCAGGTGTCAGTATTCAGGTGTCAGGTTGGTAGCGTAGGGTTGAAGGTTCAAGGTTAAAGGTAAAAGGTAAAAGGATAAAGGCCGAAGGCGCAGAGCGCAAGGTATTAAGAATTTTCCGGGATAGCGCTTCTAAGCTTCCCACTTCCGCATTCCGACTTCCCACTTCCTCCCATCACCTCTCACCATCCCACCCTCTTACCTTCTTATCCTCTCACCTTCTTTCCTTCCCAGCCTCCTAGCTTTCTCGCTTCCAAGCTTCCCGGCATCTGTCATACAAGCCCCAATATCTTCCACCACACCGTTGCCACCAGCACCAAAAGGCCCAGCAAAACAGGGGTGGCCACCGCACCGACCCGGGTCAGATCCGATGACTTGAAGTAGCGGTAACTATAAGCGATGGCATTCGGCGGGCAGCCGATAACCAGCAGCATTGCAAAAGATGTCGCCATGCCCAGGCACAGGGCCAGCACGGTGGGATTGACACCTTCCAGCTGGGCCATGGGAATGACGATCGGCAAAATCAAGGCCGCCGCCGCGACGTTGGCCATGGCATTGGTGACCAGGGCACCGAACACCCCGACCCCCACAAACAGCAGCAGCCAGCCGCCGCCCTGAACTAGGGGGAAGAACAAGTGGGCAAAATAGGTTGCCGCACCCGAATACCCCATGGCAAGACCCAGCGAGATGCCGCCGCCGAAGATAAACAGGGCCGTTCCCCACTCCAGGTTGTCTTGGATATCCTCCCACTTCAGCACCCCGAAAAGGATCAGAGCAGCCACGCCCAGCATACCGGTTACCGAATAATCTATACCATGAAACCCTTTGGTTAGCCACAAAAGGAATGTCAGGCCGATAATCATTAAACTGCGCTTTTCCATAGGGCTCCAGGCGCCCAGCTCTTCATCGAATTGCGGCAGCTTGTACTTGGGATCCGGCCGGAACATCAGGTAGACGATCCCGACCGCCGCCGGCACCGTCACCAGCGCCGCCGGCATGGCATACTTGATCCAGTCGAAAAAGGTGATTTCGATGCCGGTGAATTCCTTCAGAAACGCCGCCGCCACCATGTTGCGTCCTCCGCCCACCAGCGTCCCCATCCCGCCGGCCGAACAGGCAAACGGCAGGGAGATCATCATAAATTTTGCCGTCCGGGAGTGGGGCTCGATTTCCGCCGCCCGCATCATGGGCAGCATGGTCACGATGCCGATGGCACAGGCGGCCGCATCGTGCATAAAGGAAGAGGCCCACCCCAGGCTGATGGTGATGATAAAGGTGAATTTGGTAATGCTGTTGCCGGCGCGCCGGATAATAAAATAGCCCAGCCGTTTGGTGATGCCGACCTTGTCCAGCGAAATGGCGAAGATCAGGCAGCACATGATAAATACCACCACCGGGTGCATATAAGGTGCCCAGGCCTCTTTGACATCACCGACCCCCATGACAACGATAAAAACACCGATGCAGATGGCAGTAATTTCCAGCGGAATGGGTTCGGCGACGAAGAGAAACACCAGCACGGCGAGTATCGCTAAAAATCGCTTGGCAACCGGCGACAGGCCGTCGACATAATCGATTTTAACTTTTTTAAGGTTCATCTCCGCAGCCAGTTTCTGCAGGTATTTTCCCGGCATGGCAACCTCCGCCGGGGATTTAAGCGCCACGGTATATTCCGCGCCCTGTTTTTCAGGGTTCGTGACAATATCAAAACCGGCACTGATTTTCGGTATGAGGCGCTGATCAACATCTCCGCTGATCTTGAAACGGGTTCCTTCCGGTCTGGGAAGCAGAAGAACCACTATACCCAGAAGAACCGCTACTGCGAGTAAAAACCACTTGTTTTTAAGCACTGACATAAATTTCCCCTTTCCTAACCCAGACAGGTCGGCTGGAGTGAAACGAAAATCCCGATGAATCGGGGGAACAGGTTGCCACAAAGGCACCCAGACACAAGGCGTAACCCTTGGTTAATATTCCTCTTGAGGTCTTTGTGTCTTGGCGGCGAAAAGGTTATTCATAAAATGCAAAAAATTCACCATGAATACGCTTATCCTCCCGGCAGCTTTCCTAAGTTTTCATCACTTTGCGATGCTGATAGGCCGCATTGATTTTTTCGATCAGTTCATCAAGCTCACAGGGCTTGGTGAGATAATCGAAGGCGCCGAGTTCGAGACCCTGACGGGCCGCTTCGGCCGAGCCGTGCCCGGTGAGCATGATCACGACCAGCCGGGGAGCCATGATCCTGAATATCTTGAGCACCTCAAGGCCATTCATGTCTTCCATCTTCAGGTCCAAAACGGCGACATCGAATTCCAGCTGGCGAAGCACCTTAATCGCCTCCGCGCCGCTGAAAGCCGTCGTCACGTTTATGTTCCGGCGCCTGATGCGCTTGGTAAGAACGCTGACAAAACCTTTTTCATCGTCCACCAGCAGCAGACGGATGCGCTCAGCGGCAGTCTGTTTATCTGAATTTTCCATC
>CAYTBC010000067.1:0-9239 GCA_964435765.1 uncultured Desulfosarcina sp. | reverse complement strand
CCCCCCAGTTTATCGACAATTCCGTAGCAGATCGACAGTCCCAGACCGGTCCCCTTGCCGACCGACTTGGTGGTAAAAAAGGGATCGAAAATGCGGTTTAAATTCGCCTCGGGGATGCCCCTGCCGGTATCGGAGATCTCGAAAATGAGAAAATCATCTTGATGACGCGAAGAAATCGACAGCGTTCCGCCCTTGCCGTCCATGGCATCCAGCGCATTGTTGATCAGGTTGAAAAAAACCTGCTGCATCTCCGAGGGCGAAACCTTGACCGTAGGAAGATTCTGCTCAAAATTGGTCTTTATCTGCACCATACTGTATTTAGCCCGCTGGGCGGCCAGGGCGACCAACTCCTCGAGCAGTTCGTTAACAACCACATCCTGGAGGGTGCCATCGGTTTTGCGGGCAAAGCTCAGCAATTTGTGGGTGATCTCCTTGCAGCGTTTGCCCTGGGTTTGAATCTGGTGGATGGCGCGGGTTATTTCAGGCAGATTTTCGGACTGCTGGAACTCTGCTTCCTCCAGCAAATCTCCTATCCAACCGGCTTCCTCCACCATGATGGCGACCGGGTTGTTAATTTCATGGGCCACACCAGCGGCCAATTCACCCACGGAAGCCAGCTTGCCGGCTTCAACCACTTTTTGGTTCATCATCTGTTTTTCATCATCAGCTTTGCCGATTCGATTAATGATCAACTTTGAAAGCGTAAAGGCCATGGCAAAGACCCCGAACGTGCCCAGCAGCATGATAATGGTCGTTACCACAAAGGTCCTGTTCAGGTCGGCAAATGCATCCCGGGTCCGCTGCTGATAAATCAGCAGCCACTGCCCGCTTTTTAAAAAGGCGGCCACATAGATATTTTTCTGCCGGAAGCTTTCGGGTTTGAGGACGATGCAGATATCATCGGGTGGGACCGGCGCCTTATCTAAAAATTGGGTATAAATGGTTTTGTTGGGCAAAAGGTCGCCGGAGCCTTTTGGAATCGGAGTCGTCTGCAGGGCTCCCTGTCGATTTAAAATGAAGGCAAAACCGGTCTGGCCGATGCGAATGCTCTTAACCAGGTTATTGAAAGCCACAAAATCGATCGTGGCGCGCAGAATCCAGGGGTTGTCCTGGTAGGTGCTGCGCACGGCGACGATAAAGTGCGGCAAACCGCGCAGACCCATGAAGACATCGCTGATATAGTACCGGCGCTGCATGGACTCGCGGAACCATTCGGCTTCGGAATAGTTGGCCTGGGCCAGTTTAAACGGCCCGGCATAGGCTTTCTGCTCGCCTTTGGCGTTGACGACGCCTAAATCCACGAAGACCGGGCCGAAATCCTTCTGCAGGTCTTCCAGCTTGTCCCTTAAAAATGATTCGACTTTAAGCTGCTCATAGCCTGAGCTGCCGGCCAGAAATTTTATATCGGATAGTCTTTCATTCAGAAAGGTTTCGATGTTCTGAGTGTGTTTCTGCACCAGCTCCTGCAGATGCGCATAAATTTTTTCATGGTGCGAACTGCGGAACTGCAGGTAAATCGTGCTGCTGACCAATATCATCGGAATCATGGAGACGCTGATGATGGTTAAAATAATATTGCGGTACAAGGACCGGTAATATGGGTTAGTCAACCGCTTGTTTAGAGTCATATATCATCGCCTTAATCAATCCGGCTTTTGCCGGAATCCTATTTGACTGCCGGTCAATCGACCCCTGGTTTCGGACAACTAGAACCCACGTTTGGTAAGCACTTCCCGCACCCGGGCTTCTCTGATTTTTTCTTCGTGATCACGCTTTTTGCGGGCTGCCTCACGGACCTTGCCCATCAATTGCTCCATGTCGCAGGGTTTCATCAGATAATCGAAGGCGCCCAGCTTCATACCTTCAATGGCCGATTCGACCGTGGCGTGGGCGGTGAGCATGACCACTTCCGTCAGCGGGTAGCCGGCCTTGATTTTCCCAAGGGTTTCAAGGCCGTCCATACCCGGCATCTTGACATCCAAAATGACGACGTCGATGTTTTGCTTTTGGCTTAAGATATCCAAAGCCGCCTGCCCGCTGAGCGCACTGACGACATCCAGCTCTCTTTTCCGCAGACGCTTGGTCATAGTCTCCACAAAAGGAGCCTCATCGTCGACGAGCATTACCAAGGGGGTTATCATTGGCTTTCTCCTTGTTTACGGATAAAAATTTTTAGGTCTGCCGCATGCGCCGACCGAAGCGGCGGCCCTGTATGAATGCTTTTGAGCAAACGTTGTGCCAGAATGGATCCTTGCAGATATGTATCTTATTTTATTTAACAACCTGAATTTTTGGCGCCTGGCGGGCTAAAAAGTTGACCGGCAGCGGGGTCTTGGGTGTCAGTTTTTTTTACAGTTTGTTAAAAGGCATTTGATAAGTTGCTTAGGTGATGGTATGAGGATCGGTGGAATTGAATTTTGGCCGGACTTCTTGCTCCCATAGATCTTCTTCACGCGATGCAGCGGCCCTCCGGTTGCAAACATCAAGGATACCGCTCGATGCTGAAACAAAAAGAAGCGAAATTACAGCGCCAGAATCTGCTGCTGAGCGTGATTTGCAGCGTCAATCAGCTGCTCATCCGCGAAAAGGACCGTGCCAGGTTGCTCCAGGGCATCTGCAACCATCTGGTTGCGAAACGGGGTTACCATAATGCCTGGATCATCCTGCTGGATGAATCCGAAAAGCCGGTTGTCAAGGCGGAAGCCGGCCTGGGCCTTGCGCTTCTGCCGCTGCAGGAACTGCTGAACCGCGGCCGGTTGCCGGGCTGCGTCCATGAGGCCTTGCGGCGGCCCGGCACCGCAGTGATCCGCAACCCGATTACCGAATGCGGCAACTGCCCGCTGAAACTGGAATATCGCGGCAGGACCGGGATGACGGTCGGGCTGGGGCACGCTGAAAAGCAATTCGGCACCCTGACGGTATCGATTCCCAAAAAGCTGATCGAAGACGAACAGGAGCACTGCCTGTTGGAAGAGATGGCCGAAGATATCGGCTTTGCATTAAACAGCATCGCGCTCGAGGAGCAAAAGAAAAAGGCGGACCACGATCTGCAAAAAACCGTTGATGAGCTTACAGAGAGGACCAAAGAGCTCAACTGCCTCTATACGATTTCCAGGCTGGTCGAAACACGGCGCCATTTTATGGAAGAGATCCTCAGAGATGTCGTCAACCTGATTCCCTCGGCCTGGAAGTACCCCGAAATTACCTGTGCCCGCATCGTGTGGGAGGGCAAGGAATTCAGGACCAAAAATTTTGCCGCAACCGATTGGCGGTTGGCCTGCGACCTGCTGGTCAAAGAAAAATTGTCCGGTAAACTGGAGGTCTATTATCTGGATCAAAGGCCTGAATCGGAAGAGGGTCCCTTTCTAAAAGAAGAACGAAACCTGATCAATGCGATCGCCGAGCGCCTGGGAAAAATTATTGAACGCCGGCAGACCGAGACCGCGCTGCAGGAGAGCGAAAAGCGCTTTCGCGATCTGGTGGAAAATTCCCTCACGGGGATATCGATTGTACAGGATAACCGGATCATCTATCAAAATCTGGAGCAGAAACTACTCCTGGGACCGTTGCCGCGCTCCAGCATACTCGGTGATTTTGACAACATTCACCCGGACGATGTCGAAAAGGTCAAACGCTTAAGCCATGCGATAAGCTCCGGCAAAATTCGAAAACTGGACCTGGACTTCCGTCTTTTCCCGGCAGGTCAAGCGGGCCGGAAAGGAACCCTGAAATGGGTTTTCTGCCGGTCCATGCAGATCGATTACCGCGGCAAGGAAGCCATCCTGGTAAACATGATCGATATTTCGAAAACGAAGGAACTCGAACAGCTTTTGGTCATCCAGGACAAAATGGCATCCTTGGGGCGGGTGGCCGCGGGCATTGCCCATGAAATCAGAAATCCACTCTCGGGCATCAATATTTATCTGAACACCCTGGAAAAAATCTACAGAAAGGAAGAGAATCAGGCCAAGGTCGATCTCATCCTTGACCACCTGAAATCGGCCTCCGGCAAAATTGAATCCGTCATCAGACGGGTCATGGATTTTTCCAAACCGGGCGAGCCCAAATTTTCCCTGATCGATATCAACCACCCCGTCAAGGAGGCCATCAACTTGACCGCGGTTACGCTGCGCAAAAGCGGCATTAAAATTGAGAGCGGCCTGGCCGCCGATCTCCCCCCCTGTCGGGCGGACCGGAATTTACTCGAAGAAATGGTTTTAAACCTGATCAACAACGCCGCCGAAGCCATGAAAACGGTCGAATCTGAAAAGAAAATTGCCATCACCACCGCCGCCGGGGACGGCAGCATTCTGCTGAAGATTGACGATTCCGGCCCGGGGGTACCCGATGAAATAAAGGATAAAATTTTTGACCCGTTTTTTACCACCAAAAACGACAGCACGGGCATCGGTTTGAGTCTCTGCCATCGGATCGTCAGCGATCATGGCGGGGTATTAACGGTTTCTGAGAGTGAGCTGGGGGGCGCCTCGTTTAGAATCGAAATCCCGCTGGGACCCACGAATGAGTCCATAATTACTCCACCCTGAAGAATCGGGATGCCGGGTTGGGATAAAACACATTAAACCCGAATGGTTCTTTTCCTGTTAAGTTCATTAACGTTTTGACATAAATATTCTCTGTGCACTTTGCGTCTCTGCGGTGAATATTAAATCCTAAGAACGATGTCCAATTAATTATTGCCGCATCAGTGAAAAGATATGAACAAATTTTCAATCTACATCGTGGATGACGAGCAAAGCATTCGGGAAGGGATTACCATGGCCATCGAAGACAACTACCGGGTCATGGCCTTTACCAGCGCCGAAACCGCCCTAAAAGCCCTATCTGAAAATCCTCCCGATTTGATTTTGCTGGACATTGGTCTGCCCGGTATGAGCGGCATCGAAGCCCTTCAAAAGATTAAAGTGCTGCATCCGGAAATACCGGTGGTCATGATCACAGCCTACGAGGACATCAATACAGTCATTGCGGCCATGAAGTCCGGCGCCTATGACTACGTGCTCAAACCGCTTCACATGGATGCCCTGGAGATCACCATCAGCAACGCGCTTGACACGATTCGTCTGCGAAAGGAAGTACAAACACTCCAGAAAAAGCAGCTGCAGGAACACATTCCGTGCTTTATCGCCGCCAGCAACGCCATTCAAGACGTCATGGATTTTATAAAAACGGTGGCCCAAAGCCCCGACACGCCGGTCCTCATCATGGGTGAAACCGGCACGGGCAAAGAGATCATCGCTGCGGCTATCCATTACTACAGCCCGAATTTCAGCGCACCGCTGGCCACCGTCAATTGCGCCGCCATCCCCAAGGACCTGATCGAAAGTGAGCTTTTCGGCTACGAAAAGGGCGCTTTCAGCGGCGCCGATCCGGCCGGCAAAAAAGGCTTAATCGAGGAGGCGGCCAACGGAACCCTGTTTTTGGATGAAGTCGGTGATTTGAGTTTTGAAGCCCAGGCCAAGCTGCTGCGGTTCCTCGAGCAGGGTGAATTTTACAGGGTCGGCGGGACCCGCAAAATCCATATTAAAACTCGCGTGGTTTCAGCCACCAATAAAGATATCGACCAGTTGATTGAACAAGAACAGTTCAGAAAAGACCTGTATTTCAGACTGGGGGTAATAAAAGTAAAGATTCCATCCTTAAACGAACGTCCTGACGATATTTTGCCGCTGACCAAGTTTTTCCTGCAGGAATTCAGCCAAAAATTCGGCAAAAAATTCAATCGTATTTCGGCCGGGGCCCAAAATGCTTTGCTGGCCTACAACTGGACCGGCAACGTGCGGGAATTAAAAAATCTGATTGAAGGCGCCGTGCTGGTCGGTCAGGGTCCGGAACTTTCACTGCAGCACTTGCGCCTGGAGGCCCTGACCCGGCGGATTGAACCGGCGCCCGCCGGCGATGAAAAAAGGCTCTTTGAACTGCCCCCCGAAGGTATCGACTTGGAAAAACGGCTGCAGTCGTTTGAAAGAAAATATATCGAAAACGCGCTCAATATGGCTAAAGGCAATGAAAGTCAGGCCGCCCGGCTCCTGAAATTGAATCACCACACCTTCCGCTACCGCCGCAAAAAGCTTCTGCCCTCCTGAATTCGAAATTTTTCGAATATTAATTCGCAATTTTTCTAACTCCACGGTCCTCAAAGCCATCATCCGGACCCCAAAAAGATGCCAACGTTATAATATTATTGCCCTATTCTTTTTTGAAAGTTATTGGCATGCTCTGTGCTCTGCTTGGTGGCAAGGTCGACATCCGTATCCCGAAGCCTGCCAAAAGGCACAGGATCGATTAACCGGACGGTGTCGAAAAAATGGACTTCATTCAGACAAGCATACAGGGTCGCCAAACAATGAATGCGGACAGAAAAAAGGAGATGCACCATGCTTCCCAAGATTGAAAAGATTCTATATGCAACTGATCTTTCGCCCAATTCTATCTATGGATTTCGCTACGCTATCGACGCGGCCATCAATCATGACGCCGGCATCGTGATTTTGCACGTTTTCGAACAACTTACGGCTGCCGTTCACGGGATGCTGGATCTCTATATAAATGAGGAGCAGCTAAGAAAGATTCGTGAGGAACGAACCGCCGTAACCAGAGACCGCATCCGTGAACGTTTGAAAACCTTTTGCGCCGAGGAACTCAAGGACCACCCTGAGCATGCCGAGAAAGTCGCAGCCATCGAAGTCTGTGACGGCTTTCCGGCCGAAGAGATTCTGAGCAAGGCCGAGCACCTGAATTGTGATATCATCGTCATGGGAACCCATGGGAAGGGCTTTCTCGCCAACACCTTTTTGGGCAGCACTGCCAAAAGAGTGCTGCGGCGGACGCGCAAACCGGTTTTTATCATTCCGCTGCCCAAAAAGAAGCCCGATATCGATTCCGATGACTTTTAGAGGAACGCACTATGAACATACTCGTCGGCTACGACGGATCGAATGCCGCCTTGCAGGCACTGCTGCTTGCCGGAAAACACGCAGCGATGCGGGGCGCCAAGGTTGAGGTGGTCAATTGCCTGATCCAGGATCGGGAGCAAAAATATGAAGACATTCAAAAAATCGGAGATGATCTGGAAAGAGAGGTCCACTATCACCTGAATTCAAAAAATATCCCGTATGAAACGCATGTGGTGATATCCGACCTGGAACCCGGCGAAGAACTGGTGCAGTTTGCCGAAAGCCATAACATTGAAGAAATTATCATCGGCATCCGCAAACGGTCGAAGGTCGGCAAACTGCTGTTTGGCTCCACCGCCCAGTACGTAATTTTAAATTCGCCGTGCCCGGTGGTGACCACAAAATAATTGCAGGAAGTTCGCGTCTAAGAGCCTAACAACGACTGAAAGGAGGTATTATGGGTGCATTAATCATTATGGTTCTGGCATTCGTGGGATACATCATTATGTACCAGCTTTACGGTAAATTCATCGGCAACAAAATCTTCGCGTTGTCCGGCCAGGCGAAAACCCCGTCGGTGGAATTCGAGGATGGGATCGATTATGTCCCGACCCGCAAGGAGATCATTTTCGGCCACCATTACACCTCGATTGCCGGGACGGGGCCGATCGTCGGGCCGGCCCTGGCCGTCATCTGGGGCTGGGTGCCGGCCATGATCTGGGTGTTTGTAGGCAGCATCGTCATGGGGGCCGTCCACGACTTCGGCGCTCTGATCATTTCCATGCGCAACCAGGGAAAATCAATTTCCGAGTACACCGCTAAATACGTCAACAACCGCACCAAGTTCTTTTTCTTTCTGATTGTTTTTCTGGAGTTGTGGATTGTGATCGCAATTTTCGGCCTGGTGATTGCGGTGGTCTTCAACATGTACCCGACATCAGTTTTTCCGGTCTGGCTGGAAGTCCCGATCGCCGTTTACCTGGGATATCTAATCTATAAAAAAGGCGCCAACGTAACCACCTGGTCGATTCTGGCGGTGATCGCCATGTACGTAACCGTGGTCATCGGAGCCTACCTTCCGATTAAAATGCCGACCATCGCCGGCATTCCGCCCACCGGTGTATGGACCATCATCTTGCTGATATACGCCTTTATCGCCTCGGTCCTGCCGGTGACGACACTATTGCAGCCCCGTGATTTCATCAACTCGCACCAGCTCATGGTGGCGCTGGCCCTGCTCTCTCTGGGCGTAATTGTTGCGGGCTTGGGCGGTCGGTTGGACATCGTAGCCCCCGCCGTTCAGATGTCGCCGGCGGAGTCCCCCCCCATGTGGCCGTTTCTGTTTATCACCATTGCCTGCGGCGCCATATCCGGTTTTCATTCCCTGGTTTCTTCGGGCACATCGGCCAAGCAGGTGCGCAGTGAAGAAGATTCCCTCTTCGTGGGCTATGGCTCCATGCTGCTGGAAGGCGTACTGGCAACCCTGGTCATCATTGCCGTATCGGCCGGAATCGGAATCGGCTACACAGCCAAGTCCGGTGAAACCTTGACCGGCCTGGCCGCCTGGACCACCCACTATTCATCCTGGGCCGCGGCCGGAGGCATCGGCAACGCGGCGCGCGCCTTTGTGGACGGCTCGGCCAATATGATCGCGGCCCTCGGCATCCCGAAGCAATTCGGTATTGCCATCATGGGTGTCTTTCTCGCCTCTTTTGCCGGCACCACCCTGGACACGGCCACCCGCATTCAGCGCTATGTCGTCTCCGAACTCTTCGGCGGCTTGAAGCTTGACTTTCTGACCGACAAATATGTCGCCACCTTTGTGGCCGTTGCATCAGCGGCCCTGTTGGCCTTTGCCACCGGTGCCAGCGGAGCGGGCGCCTTGAAACTCTGGCCCCTGTTCGGCGCGACCAACCAGACCCTGGCCGCCCTGGCCTTAATTATCATCACCCTGTATCTTAAACGCCGCGGCGGCGCCAAGTGGCTGGTGGCCGGCCTGCCGGCAATTTTTATGACGGTCATGACAATCTGGGCCATTGTGTTGAATCAGGTTGAATACGGCGCGGGCGGCAAAATGCTGCTGCAGGTCATCAACATCTTAATCCTTTTCATGGCCCTCTGGATTGCGATTGAGGGCATCATTAAATTCTTCGTTACCGCAGAGGTGCCGCCGGAAGCACCGGCGCCCGAAGCCGCGTAAACCGACAACCCGGACGTATGGCCGGTGGGCGATGCGTCCGGGATCTACCCGGAGCCGCCGAAGCTGCCGGCAGGGGAGCACACGATGATTCAGGCCCGACCCTTTCAAGACACCGCTGCCAC